>JAIXYF010000183.1 GCA_027490345.1 Novosphingobium sp. | reverse complement strand
GATGATCTGCGAGACGGTCATGCGAAATGTCCGGTAGCCATGAGGTATCCGCTGATCGCGAACACGAAGAACAGCGAGAGCGGCAGGAAGATCTTCCAGCCCAGCCGCATCAGCTGGTCGTAGCGGTAGCGCGGCACCGTCGCCTTGACCCAGCTGAAGATGAAGAAGAAGCCGCAGATCTTGATGATCAGCCATACGAGGCCCGGCACGAGATAGAGCGGCGCCCATTCGAATGGCGGAAGATACCCGCCCCAGAACAGCGTCGCGTTCAGTGTGCACATCAGCAGCACGTTGGCATATTCGCCCAGCCAATAGAGCGCGAAGGCCATCGAGGAGTATTCGGTCTGATAGCCTGCAACGAGTTCGCTTTCCGCCTCGGTCAGATCGAACGGCGCGCGCGCGGTTTCGGCCATGGAGGAGATCAGGAACATCACCCAGACCGGGAACAGCAGCGGGTTCACCACGAAGCCGTTGATGAAGCCGAGGCCGTGGCCCTTCTGAGCCTGCACGATGTCGTTGAGGTTGAACGAACCCGCCCACAGCACCACACAGATGAGAATGAAGCCGATCGAGACTTCATAGGAAATCATCTGAGCCGAAGCGCGCATCGCGCTGAAAAACGGGTATTTCGAGTTGGACGACCAGCCTGCGATCACCACCCCGTAAACCCCCAGCGACGAGATCGCGAGGACATAGAGCAAGCCGACGTTGATGTCCGCCAGCAGCATTGGTTGGCCATTCTGGCCCGCGCCAAACGGGATCACGGCCCAGGCCATCAGCGCGACTGTGAAGGTGATGATCGGCGCGAGCAGGAACAGGCCCTTGTTCGCTGCCGAAGGGATGATCGTTTCCTGCAGGAAGACCTTCAGGCCGTCCGCAAACGACTGGAGGATGCCGAACGGCCCCACCACGTTGGGCCCCTTGCGCAGCGCCATGGCCGCCCAGATCTTGCGGTCGGCATAAATCACCAGCGCCACTGCCAGCATCACCGGCAGCGCGATGAGCAGAATCTCGATGACCGTCGCAGTCAGCCAAGCCGCCTCGAAGGACAGGCCAAGGCTCTCAAAAAACGGAGTCATTCCGCGGCCTCCGCAAAAGTCTCACCGTGGAGCAGTTCGCCTGAGCAGCGCTGCAGCGTCGGGCTCGAACGCGCGATGGCGTTGGTGAGGTAGTGGTCCTTGATCGGATAGGCCGCAATCAAGCCTTCCGCCTTGGCACCAGCAGGTGCGGCAGGCAGCGCGCCGAAATCGGCAAGGCCTTCGGTGCCCAGCGCAGGCACTTCGGCAATCATCGCCGCACGCAGCTGTTCGAAGCTGTCGAAGCCCACGACAACGCCCAATGCATCGGCCATCGCGCGCAGGATCGTCCAGTCCTCGCGCGCGTCCCCGGGCGCATAGACTGCGCGTTCCGAATACTGCACGCGGCCTTCGGTGTTGACGTAAGTGCCGTCCTTCTCGGTAAAGGCAGCGGCAGGCAAGATCACGTCCGCCGCATGCGCCGCCTTGTCACCGTGATGGCCGATATGCACGATCATCGAGCCGGCGAACTTCGTATAGTCCACCTCGTCCGCGCCGAGCGAGATCACCATCTTCGGCTTCGCGGCGACCAGATCACCCAGCCCGCCCGGCTGCGCATAGCCCAGCATGAGCCCGCCCATGCGGCTCGCCGCCATGTGGAGGACGTTGAAACCGTTCCACTCTTCGGTCACCAGCTTGAAGCGCTCGGCAAAGGCGAGGCCTGCTTCGAGCGCACCCTTGGCAAGGCCAGCCCCGCCAATGATGATCGCAGGCTTCTTTGCACCCTCAAACGCCGCGACAACTTCAGCAGGCACATCATTGAGAATGGCCGCATCTTCGCCAAGGAAGGTTGCCGGATAGGTCGGGTCCCAGGCCGCGCCGATCACGAAAACCTTCGCGCCGCGCTTGGCTGCCTTGCGCAGCCGTGTGTTCACCAGCGGCGCTTCATCGCGCACGTGGCTGCCCACAATCAGCACCGCGTCTGCCTCTTCAATGCCGTTCAGCGTCGAATTGAACGCCACCGCCGCCATGTTGCTCGCGGTATAGGCCAGCCCCGTCTGGCGGCCTTCCAGAAGGCTCGACCCCAGCGCGCGGGCCAGTGCCTTGGCAGCAAACATCGTCTCGCAATCGACCTGATCGCCAGCGATCACAGCCGCCGATGCGCCCGGATTGATCTTTGCGACCGCCTCAAAGGCCTCGGCCCACGTGGCTGAAACCAGCTTGCCATCCCGGCGCAGCCAAGGCTTGTCCAAGCGGCGGCGCGTCAGGCCGTCGACCACATAACGCGCGCGGTCCGACAGCCACTCTTCGTTCACATCATCGTTCACGCGCGGCAGGATGCGCAGCACTTCGCGGCCCCGGCTGTCGATGCGGATGTTGGAGCCGACCGCGTCCGAAACGTCGATGCCCAGCGTCTTCTTGAGCTCCCACGGCCGCGCTTCGAACGCATAGGGGCGGCTGGTCAGCGCGCCGACCGGGCACAGGTCGATGACATTGGCCGAAAGCTCGTGCTTGGCCGCGCCTTCGAGGTAGGTCGTGATCTGCATCCCCTCGCCGCGATAGAGCGCGCCGATCTCGTCCACGCCGGCGATCTCTTCGGAAAAGCGCACGCAGCGGGTGCAGTGAATGCAGCGGGTCATCACTGTCTTGATCAGCGGCCCCATGTACTTTTCGGTGACCGCGCGCTTGTTCTCGTCATAGCGCGATTTGCCCCGGCCATAGGCGACCGACTGGTCCTGCAGATCGCATTCGCCGCCCTGATCGCAGATCGGGCAATCGAGCGGGTGGTTGATGAGGAGAAACTCCATCACCCCTTCGCGCGCCTTCTTGACCATCTCGCTGTCAGTGCGGATTTCCTGCCCTTCGGAGGCGGGCAGCGCGCACGAAGCCTGCGGCTTGGGCGGCCCGGGCTTCACCTCCACCAGACACATGCGGCAATTGCCCGCAATGGAGAGCCGCTCGTGATAGCAGAAGCGGGGGATTTCCTTGCCGGCCAGCTCGCACGCCTGCAGCACCGTCGCGCCTGCCGGGACTTCGAGCTCTACGCCGTCGACTTTGAGTTTAGGCATTATTCCGCCGCCTCTTTCATCGCGCTGTTCTCGGCAATCCGGCGCTCGATTTCGGGCCGGAAGTGCTTGATCAGACCCTGGATCGGCCATGCCGCCGCATCGCCGAGCGCGCAGATCGTGTGGCCTTCGACCTGCTTGGTCACCTGATGCAGCATGTCGATCTCGCCAATGTCGGCATCGCCGGTACGCAGGCGTTCCATCACGCGCCACATCCAGCCGGTACCTTCGCGGCACGGGGTGCACTGGCCGCAGCTCTCGTGCTTG
>JAIXYF010000297.1 GCA_027490345.1 Novosphingobium sp. | reverse complement strand
TCGGCCAAGGCTCCCAAGCGCACGATCTTCATCGCCGCAGACGATGCCGCCATGCGCGCCGTCACGCAGAGCGCCGCGTTCTTTGCGCCCGAGCTTGACGTCACCGAATACCCTGCGTGGGACTGCCTCCCGTTTGACCGCGCCTCCCCCGCGATGGCGGTCAGCGCCCGCCGCCTCGCCGCGCTTCATGCGCTGCAGGAGCAGCAGGAGGGGCCGCAGCTCCTCGTCACCACGATAAACGCAGTCCTCCAGCGCACGCTCACCCCGTTCCGCATCCGCGAATCCGTCCGCGCGCTTCGGGTCGGGCAGGAAATCGCGCGCGATGCGCTGATCGCCCTCGTCCAGCGCCAGGGCTACACCCGCGTCGACACCGTGGTGGACGCGGGCGAATATGCCGTGCGCGGCTCGGTCTTCGATCTCTGGCCAAGCGGCCTCTCCCACGGCCTACGCCTCGATTTCTTCGGTGACGAGATCGAGACGATGCGCCTGTTCGATCCCGGCACCCAGCGCTCGGTCCAGCCTGTCAGTTCGCACTTGCTGCTGCCCGCGAGCGAAGCCTTGCTCGACGAAGACTCGATCCGCCGCTTCCGCACGCGCTACCGCGAACAGTTCGGCGCCAACGCCACCAGCGATCCGCTTTATCAGGCCGTCACCGATGGCCGCCGCCTTGCGGGCATGGAGCACTGGCTCCCCCTCCTCGAAGACCGCCTCGTCACGCTGTTCGATCACCTCGCGGACGGCGATCTCGTCCTCCTCGATGCGGCCGCCGCCAAGGCCGCCGAGCAGCGCCTCGCCGACATTGCCGACTACCGGCAGGCTCGCGCCGAAAGCAGCCAGCGCGCGGGCAGCACCACCTACCGCCCGCTCAACGAGGCCGCGCTCTACCTCAGCCGCGACGAGTTCGACCGCGCCCTCGCTGGCTGGCCCATCCACCGCATGAGCCAGTTCGCGGAGCCGGAAAGCGCCCGCGTCCTCGATTTCGGCTTCGGCCCCCCGCGCGATTTCGCCCCTGAACGCGCATCCGGCGCCAATATCTACGAAGCCGCCGCCAAGCACCTCGCCGCGCTCGCCACACGCGGGCGCAAGGCCGTCGTCGCAGCCTACACCGCCGGCTCCCGCGCCCGCCTCGCTTCGCTGCTCGGCGATGCCGGGAAAGCGCCGCCCATCCTCGCCGAGACCTGGCAGGAAGCCCTCGGCGCCGCCGCCACGGGCAAACCTGCCGCCGTCGTCCTCCCGCTCGAACAAGGCTTCTCCAGCGGCGACGTCGATGTCCTCACCGAACAGGACATCCTTGGTGATCGCCTCGTGCGCCCCAAGCGCAAGCGCAAGGACGCCGACGCCTTCCTCGCCGAACTCGCCGCGCTCGGCACCGGCGATCTCGTCGTCCACATGGAGCACGGCATCGGCCGCTACATCGGCCTCGTGCCGGTCGACGTCGGCGATAGCCCGCACGATTGCGTGCAGCTCGAATACCACGGCGGCGACAAGCTCTACATTCCGGTCGAAAACCTCGACGTCCTCTCGCGCTATGGCAGCGATGCCGATGGCATCCAGCTTGATCGGCTGGGCGGAGAGGCATGGCAGCGCCGCAAGGCGAAGATGCGCGAGCGCATTCTCGAAATCGCCGGGCAGCTCATGCAGACAGCGGCCCTGCGCGCCTTGCGCGAAGCCGATGTGATCGCGCCCGATCCCGCCAGCTTCGGCCCGTTTGTAGACCGGTTCCCTTGGGCGGAGACCGACGATCAGGAACGCGCGATTGACGACGTCCTCGCCGATCTGGCCAGCGGCAAGCCGATGGACCGCCTCGTGTGCGGCGATGTCGGCTTCGGCAAGACCGAGGTTGCCCTGCGCGCCGCGTTCGTGGCCGCCATGGCGGGCAAGCAAGTGGCCGTGATCGCGCCCACCACCCTGCTCGCGCGCCAGCACTACACCGCCTTTGCCGAACGTTTTGCGGGCTTCCCCCTCGAAGTCGGCCGCCTCTCACGCCTCGTGCCGCCCAAGGAAGCGGCCGCCACCAAGGAAGGCCTTGCGGGCGGCACCATCGATGTCGTCATCGGCACACATGCGCTGCTGTCCAAGGGCCTTGATTTCAAGCGCCTCGGCCTCGTCATCGTCGATGAGGAACAGCGCTTCGGCGTCACGCACAAGGAACGGCTCAAGGAACTGAAAGCCGACGTCCACGTCCTCACTCTCACCGCCACCCCCATCCCGCGCACGCTGCAAATGGCGATGTCGGGCCTGCGCGAACTCTCCACGATCCAGACCCCGCCGGTCGACCGCCTCGCCGTGCGCACCTACGTCATGCCGTGGGACGACATGACGATGCGCGAGGCCCTGATGCGCGAACACCAGCGCGGCGGGCAGAGCTTCATCGTCGTGCCGCGCATTGCCGATATGCCAGACCTTGAGGAATGGCTGCGCCTCAACGTGCCGGAAATCCGCGCCGTTTCCGCCCACGGCCAGATGAGCCCCACCGAAGTCGAAGACCGGATGGGCGCGTTCTATGAAAAGCGCTACGAAGTGCTGCTTTCCACCACCATCGTGGAGAGCGGCCTCGATATCCCCAGCGCCAACACCATCGTGCTCCACCGCGCAGACCGCTTCGGCCTCGCCCAGCTCTACCAGCTGCGCGGCCGCGTCGGGCGCGGCAAACTGCGCGCCTATGCCTACCTCACCTACCCCGAAAATCAGGCGCTCACCGAAATCGCCGAAAAGCGCCTCAAAGTGTTGAGCGATCTCGACAGCCTCGGCGCAGGATTCCAGCTCGCCAGCCACGATCTCGATATCCGCGGCGCGGGCAACTTGCTGGGCGACGAACAATCCGGCCACGTCCGC
>JAIXYF010000005.1 GCA_027490345.1 Novosphingobium sp. | reverse complement strand
CGTTCGAATTCGGGGTGCGCGCGCAGTCCGGCAAGGGCCGACTGATAATGCGCCGCGTCCTCGCATTCCCACAGATCGACATAAGTGTGGAGCACGCCGGTGATCTGCGCAAAGGCCGCCGCAAGGCGCCAGCCCTGCGCTTCCTGGCAGGCCACCACTTCGGCCATGATCGCGTTGAAAGCGGCGGCTTCTTCGGGCCGCACTTCGATGGTCGATTGGATATACAGCATGGTTGTTCTCTCCCGCGTTCGCTCGTCGCCCTGTTCATAAAAGACGGGGCTATCAATTTCTAACACGTTGTGCAAATGGCGTCTTGTATTTCACATCGGGCCATTGCAGCACGTACGCTAAATTTGAAGTTCAGGCCTCGCAAGAATGATGGGATCAAGTCCGCCAGCCACGCGCTAGCAAGGGCCGGAACAACGATAACGGGTGAGAGGAAGCACACGATGGCCGTGATATCCGTGGTAGGTGCAAACGGCGTGCAGGGGCTGGCCCAGATCCGGCAGGCACTGGCCGCCGGGCATGAGGTGCGCGGCATTTCGCGCCGCCGCTCGGCCACGCTCAATGCCGCGTTCCCGCAGATCGATTTCCGCGCGGCAGACCTGCTGGACGAGCAGACGCTGCCCGGCGCGTTCGAAGGCAGCGATTACATTCTCGTCAATCACCCCGTCCCCTTGCGGCCGCGCCGGGTCGAAATCCTCAGCGCCATCGGGCGAAGCGCAAAGGCGCTCGGGGTCAAGCGCGTGGTCTACAACACCGCCACCTGGATTCCCGACAAGCCGGGCGAGGCCTTCAGCTATGGCGACAACACCGCGATCATCAACGCCCTGTTTCGCACCGGGGTGCCGGCCACCGTGTTTGGCAGCGTGCTCTTCATGGACAATCTTCAAACCAATTGGGCCAAGCGCCACATCGCCGATGAAGACCGCTTCCACTATCCCCATGGCCCTTCCTTGCGCGCCAACTGGATCAGCCTCGATGATGTCGGCAAAGTCATGGTCCATGCGCTCGAACGGCCCGATTTCGAAGGCGCGTGGATGAACCTTGGCGGGCCGGAGCGGCTCAGCCCGATGCAGGTCTGCGAAATCCTGAGCGAGGTGAGCGGGCGGACCATCCGCTATGATCCGGCCACCCCGGAGCAGTTTGGCCAGATGCTGGCCGCGGGCCTTGGCGATGCCGTTCCGGCCGAACGAAAGCAGATTTTCGCCGATTATATCCGCGATTTCTATGTCTATAACAACACCGCCCCGACGCGGCCCTTCGAAGTCAACTTCGAGCATGTGCAAAGCCGCCTTCCCGATATCCGGTTCGAGACGATGCGCGAATGGGCCGCACGGCAGGATTGGTCACCAGGGTCGAAAGGGACCGGCGAATGAGCAGCGAGCCGCCCGCGCGCGCCGAGGCAGGCTGGGTTCCGGTGGCGTTCGGCACGCCGTTTCTGGCGCGGAGCGGCCCCTATTTCGTGCCAGCCGATCCAGCCGCGCGCGGCCTTGCCATGCGGGTGCGGGCCGAACACGTGAACTATGTCTCGATGGCCCACGGCGGCGTGCTCTCCACTTTCGCGGACGTGGCGCTCAGCTATCAGCTGTTTCTGCTGGAAGAGGGCGGGCTGCCGATCACCACGGTTTCCATGGCGGTCAACTACCTTGTACCGGCACGGCTGGATGATTGGCTGGAGGCCGACGTGACGATCGAGCGGGTAGGCGGCAAGCTGGCGCATACCAGCGGACGGATCCTCTGCTCGGGCACCACGCTGCTGACGATGACCGGGGTCTACAACATCCTGCGCCGCGCCCGGTAGGGCCCGCCAGCCTGCCCGAAGCCGGCTGCTCGGCCGCGCGGGCGACATGGGCCCTGTTGCCCCGTTCGCCGCCCCATCCGCAGCCGTGCCGGTGGCTGGTGCTTCCTTGTGGATCCTTCCGTCAGATATTGGTCAGTGCTGCACTTTTGGCAAGATACTAACGCCATGTGCATTTTTCAGAGGGGCCCTGAAGGGCGCGGAGTGGCTGGCGATCGGCATCGGCTTCGGGCCAGACGAAGCGGAACAACGCATTGAAATGGCGGGGAGCGATGGGGCGGCAGATCGCGTGCCTGGCGCAAATGGATCATGGATCAGTTTTGGGCTGAGCCAGATGCGAGGTCACCGATTGGGGCGGGCGGGGCGGTGCACGCAAAGCGCACTAACGCCTTGCGTAGGGCAGCCAGAGAGTCAAAGTGGTCCCGCCACCAGGGCTGGTTTCGCAGGATAGATGGCCGTGCAGCGATGCAGCGCGGGCACGCATGTTGGACAGTCCCTTGCCCGCGATCTTGAGCAGGGAAGCATCAAATCCCGTGCCGTTATCAGCGACGAAGGCTGCGATGCCGGGAACATCAGCCAGAGAGGCCTCGCGGCATCCAATCTTCAATTCGCTGGCCCCTGAGTGCGCCAGCACGTTGCCGATGGCTTCCTGAAAAATGCGCAGCACGTGCAGGGCATTCGTGGCATCAAGCCATGGCAGCGGGCCACAGTGGCCGACGTCCCATCGGCACGTGATGCCTGCATCTCCCAGGTCGGAGGCCATCCGGTGCCGCAGGTTGCCCAGCAGTGCGACAAGGTCTCCTTCGATGGGCTCGAGCGAATCCACCGTGATCTTTAGATCGCTGATCGCGCGGCTCAGCGTCTTTATGGTCGCCTCAGGGTGCTGTTGCTGGCGCGCGACCGCCAAAGCGGTGATCAGGCTTGAGCCGATCCCGTCGTGCATTTCCTGCATGAGGCGATCACGTTCGTCAGCAATAGCGCGCCCGACAATGAGTTTCTGCCGCGCCTCTTCGCTCAGCGCCAGTTCGGCCCGGGTCTCCTCAACGCGTCGCTCCAGCGTGGCATTGGCTTCGCCCAGAGCCGAGAACGCTGAAACGGCGCGCAAACCGAATGTGAGGAGAAACGCAAGGAGGAAGAAAAATCCATTGAAAACAGCAAGATAGAAATCATTGCCTTTCCAGATATGGCCCGTGCTTGCCAGGCTGGCATCGTAGACGCCAAAAACCAGCATCAACACCATAACCAACAACCAGGCAAATTTCGGGGCGCTGGCCTTGCGCAGGATGTCACGCGTACCAAGGTAGATCGCGACCAAAACAAGGACAATGGTCGGGATGTACAGCATCATATTATCGAGGCTAAAATACCAATGAGCCCAGGTGTAAGGAATAACGAGTCCGATCAATACGGCAATAATCCTCTCAAATCCGGGAACTCTTAAAAAAGAAATATAAAACGAAAATGTCAGGACCATTGATATTAAGGTAGCAGCTACGCTCAATCCGCTGAAAATTTCCAGATTGAATGGAACATCCTCTGCAAAATAGTTGAGGTTGCGAAGGAAGTATATGACAGTTGAGATGGCCAGAAAGGCCAATTCCACTTCCTCACGCCGTTGCAGCCACATCAGAAGGGCAAAAATCCCCAGCATCAGCATCAGGGAACTGGCAATCATCGGGGCAGTGATCCGCCAGAAATACTGCTTGTTGTAAAACTTCTCGATCTCGGCGCGCTGGCCGATAATCACCCGGCCTACGCCAACGGATTCCTGCGAGAACGCACGGACCATGATTTCGTTTACGCCGGGTTTCAGATCGCCTTGCGGAAGATGAACGATATAAGGCCGATACCAAGCGTTTTTCTGATCCTTATTGTTTACATAGTTACGAAATACCTCAGATCCGTTGAGGAAAATCGCAAACTGATTGCGCGTAGAAACGGTGTAGAGCGTCAGCGGGCCATCGCCCAGCACGGTGCGATCGAACCGGTGCCTCCCCCACAAGGTGTGGAGATCGCCCATCCGCCACTTCGTTTCGATCAGGCGGTAGATTCTGGGTGTCGGCTGGCGCGTCCATCCCGAGGTGGGCGGCGTTGTGCTGCTGGAGAGAACATAGTCCCCTTCAAGCAGCTCGATGACCGGGCCCTGCGCTTCGTGGGCAACAGCCGATTTGCTGATGTAAGCTGGGCCGCTGGCAGCAACCGCGGCTTGCTGCGGACCATGCAAAGCGATGGCCATTGCCAACGTGGCGAAAAGCCAACGCAGCAGAGCGTCAGCGGCGCAGCAGGCCCTGGGACGATGCCTCAAACAACGCCTCCGCACGGCAGTTGACTTCCAGTTTGCGATAGATGTTTTTGATATGAGTGCCAATAGTATTGGCTGAAACCGTAAGAATTTCGGCGCATTCGGCATTCGAAAAGCCGCGCGACAGCAGATTGAGGACTTCAAATTCGCGCTCCGACAACGGCGACGCGGAGGCCGGAGCCGGCTGCTGGGGTGCCGGGCGGATCTGGACCAGCAATTGCCGGGCGATGATCGGGCTGATGGGGGAGCCGCCGCGCCGGATTTCGCGGATCGCCGAAACGCAATTCTCGATCTTCTCATCCTTCAGAAGATAGCCGCGTGCGCCGGCGCAGATGGCATCGAGCACCTTGTTCTGGTTGGCGAAGATGGTGATGACCAGAATGTCGGTGTCGCGGCCGGTCAATGCTTCCTGCCGGATCAGGCCGATGCCGCTGCCATCGGGTAGACCCAGATCGCACAGCAGCACATCATAGCCGCCGGCCTCGATCATCCCGCTGCCTTCGACCACATTCGCGGCGGTGGCGGTGAGCAGCATATCTTCGCAGTCCCCGATCGCCCGGGCGAGCATGTCCCGCATGACGGGATCGTCTTCGATGATGGCAATCCGGATCATGGTCTGTTCCCGGCGATTTGAGGCGCACCACAAGGTCTAGTCGGATGCGCTGCTCGGTGTCCATCACCTGATCACGTGATTGTGAGCGTACGAATATCCGGCAGATTGACGGCCATAGAGTTTGCTGCATTTCCCGAAAGGATCTGACAATGCTTGGCCGAAAGTCTATACTTCTTGTAAGCTGCGCGGTGCTGGGGCTTTCTTCGGTGTCTCCGTTTGTCAGCCGTGTTGCGGCGCAATCGGCCACCAGCACAGATGCGGACTTCAATCCCTTCGCCGATCCGGCGGCAGACGCGCAAACGACGTCTCAACCCAAGACAACGGGTTCACAAACGCCGCGGGACATCGTGACCACGGCAGCAGGCCTCAAACCAGCCTTTCTGAGCAAGCAGGCCGGCGCGGCCAATGTCGCGGCAGCCCTGGACCTCAGCGGCCCCTGGGCGACCAATGAGAAGCTGGCGCAATTCAGCGGCGATGGCGTTCAAAGTGCGATCACCTGGAAATTTCGTGATCCGATTTGGATCAACATGACCGGGCCTGACCGATTTTCGATGTATTTCGATGACAACCCGCAAGTCGTTTATGATTTCGTCAAGACCAATGGCCGCCGCTACACCGCCCAGAATGCGCCCAATACGACAGCTGATCTGGATGTGATTTCCAAGACCAACATGCGCCTGACCGTGAACGGGGCAAACTGGGGCAAGGAATACAGCATCGCCTTGACGCCATCGGAGATCAAGCTGGCGCGCTCGCGCACCAAGCCCGAGGCGGATGACGACATCGATACGTTCAAATCGGGGAACATGCTGCCCCAGTATAACGAAATTTTCATGGGTTTTCGCAGCGAGAAAATGGATCTGACAAGTCCGATCCGGGGCACGACCATCCGCATTTTCAAGGCCCCGGAAGCTGATGACTATTCGGTCGAGACCAATTTTCAGGCCAAGACCATCCCTCTTGGTGTGCGCGCCCAGCAAATTCGCCAGACCGAGGGCAAGCAACTGGAAACTGTGATCACCAATGCAGCCTCGTTCGAAAAATCGATGTCGATGAACTTTGGTGCTTCGGGATCTTTCAAGGGCGCAAACAGCGGTTGGGAAGCAACCCGCGAGGAAAGCAAAGGCGCCTCGCGAACGGATGGGAGCACCAAGGCCTTCGGTCTGGCTCGCTCCGACGTCTATGTCGTGCTTCTGGACAAGACCAACATGCTGCTGGATGCAGGTTTCAAGTTCGACATTCTCGCGCTCGCCAGGAACGAGATCACGCCCCAGCGCTTTCGCGAGAAGTATGGTACGCATTATGCCAACGCGATCCATTATGGCGGCATTGCCAAGAACCAGCGCACTGTAACCTCATCCGAGTTCAAGAGGTGGGCCAAGGAATCGACCTCTTACAAGCAGCAAGGCGGTTTCGATGGCGGTCCTGCGGCCAGCATCAATGCCAAAGGCAGCCTGACCATGGCCAGTGGCAACGCGCAGGAGGGAACCAGCATGTTCTCATCCGAAAGCTGGTCGGCGATTGGCGGCACGGGCACTTTTGCTGCGTCCGGCTGGACGGTTGATCAAACCACCTCGGTGCCTGTCCGCTATGATCTGCGGCCCCTTTCGGAATTGATCAGCCCAGTTTTCCTGGGTGAGGAATGGGGCACGCCGCTGCGCGATGGCTTGCTGCGCGCGCGCCAGCAACTGGACGGCGAGATTACGCGCTATCTGCAAAGCCAGCCCAAGCCGGATGGCCGGGATTTCGGCCCGGCGGTCTATGAACTCACGTTCCATTCGATCGAATGTGTTAACAACGGCGACGAGGGCAAGGCCGATGCCGCGCTCTATGGCAAGATTTCGGCGCGTTTGTGGGAGGCCGATGGCGAAGCGCCAACCTTGACCCTGTTCGACAACCCTAATGAGGGCAACGACCAGATGATCAAGTGCAATGGCGGCTCTGGAATCCCGATCAATCGGACCGCTGTTCTGCTGGGCCGCAAGACGGGGACGGACAAGAACAAGTTTGCCGCTTTCCAGATCACGACGGACGGTTTGTTTGAAAACGACAACAGCGTCACTGATCTTGATGATCCGCTTTACAGTGCAAAGCAGCGAGCGCCGACAGGGCCGCTGGCCACGATGCTGCCGCATCTGGTGCTGCCTGATGATGGCTGGCTCTATCTGAAGGACTGGAAGGCGGACAGTCCGCGCACCGATCTTCCCGAGACCGTGATCACCAATGCCCATGGTGTGAACTATGGCCCCGACCTGCGCATCAAGGTGTCCTTCAAGGAAATCGTGCAGTGATGCTGACCCCGCTGTCGTTCGGCAGCGCCAGCTAAGTCGCGGCAACTCCACTCAGCCCTTTTTTTCCGAAAGGCATGCCCAATGAAGAAACGTCCCCTTATGCTCGCCGTGGCCCTGTCGATGATGGTGACCAATCCGCTGGTAGCCCGCGCGCAGGAAGCTGATTTCTATCCCCCGCTGGCAGCGTTTGATGGCAAGGATGCCTTGCTGCTGTCGCCGTCTCCGTCGCTGGATATCAACGGGTTTGGCACCATTGAATTCTGGGTGAAGGCCGACTGGACGCAAGATCCGGGCTACGATCCGGCGATCAT
>JAIXYF010000192.1 GCA_027490345.1 Novosphingobium sp. | reverse complement strand
TGAATGCCCAGCGTGCCGGACAGCGAGAGGCCCTGCATCGTATCGGTCATCTTGCCGAAATCGAAGTCCAGTTCGAACTCGAGACCCTTGATCTGGACCTTGGGGAAGCTGACCACGTAGGTGTTGGTGCCGGGACCATAGCCGGGCGTTACGACGACCTGCGACTGCTGGAAGTTGGTGATGTCGTTGATGAAGCCAGCGGCGTTGAAGGTGATCGCGCGGTTCAGGAAGCGCGTCTTGATGCCGCCTTCGTAAGTCGTGTTGGTTTCCGGCAGGAACGAGAGGAAATTGTTGTTCGGGCAGCCGCCGGCCACGCCGCAGTTGGTCGATGCGGCCTGCTGTTCGGACAGCGTACCGCGGATCGAGAAGCCGCCCGAGCGGAAGCCTTCCGAACGGTTCACGTAGAGCAGCACGTCTGGCGTTGCCTGCCACTGGATGTTGAAGCGGGTGATCAGCTTCTGCCAGCTGCGACGATCATTGATGCGCGGCACGAGCGGGATCGTGCCGAGCAGGATATACTCGGTGTTGAAGCGCTTGGCCTCGAAGATATTGCGCACGCCGCCAGAGATCTTGATCGTGTCGGTCGGGTTGATGTCAACGTTGCCGAAGAACGACCAGCTGTGGTCCTTCTCGCCCGAGTACTGGTCGATCGCCTTGTTGGTGTTCTGGTGCAGCGTGATCTTGTGATCGTAGTAGAACGCGCCGACGATGTAATCGACCATGCCGTTCGCCGCCGAGCCTTGCAGGCGCACTTCCTGCGTGAACTGCTTGTAGGTCTGATCGCGGTTGGTGAGGAGCTGGCTACCGGTGGCCGCGAGCAGCGGGTTGCCGATCGGGCTGATGCAGCCCGCCGCCCCGATGCAGGTGCCATCGAAGTCCTGGTTCACCGTATCGCCCGACGACATGTACGAGGTCTGCGAAACGAGATCGCCGATCGGAGTCTTCGCCTTGAGGGTCAGGCTGCCGATGTTGGTGTTGAGGCGGTCCTGATCGGCGCCGAGGTTGTTGCTGATCTCGCGCGGCTTGAGGCCGATGAGGCTGCCGGTTTCGGGGTTAAAGCTGGGGAACAGCGCACTGGGGTTCGGCCCGAAGAGAATGCTGGCCGTCAGCTTGTTGCCAAACTGCACCGGGGTGCCGCCGCCGGTCTGGTGGATGTGATCGAGGCTGAGATCGGCCTTGAGCCAGTCGGTCAGGTCGTAATCGAGCTTCAGGTTGAAGGCGCGGTAATCCGATTTGCCCGCGCGGCGATTGGCGAAGACATTGTTCAGGATGCCGTCGATGGTGCGATACTGGCCGGACAGGGCAATCCCGCCGCGGTCCCCCAGCGGCGCATTGAGCACGCCGCGCCCGTAAAACTCGTTGAACGAGCCGTAGCCCACTTCAAGGCTGGCACCCAGCTTGCGCGTGGGGGCGCAGCGCGTGAGGTTGATGAGGCCGGCTGTGGTGTTCTTGCCATAGAAAATGCCCTGCGGGCCACGATCGACCTCGACCGAGCAGATATTGAACATGTCGAGCAGCTGGCCGGTGTTGTTGCCGAAGAACACGCCGTCCTGAATCACGCCGACCGGCGGGCTCTGCGTCTTTTCAACGTCAGCATAGCCCTGCCCGCGAATGTAGATGGCGCTCTGCCCCGGCGCGGCGGTGCCGCTGCCGATGAACACGTTGGGCGCCGAACCCTGGATATCGAGCAGCGAACGCGGCGCCAGCAAGGCAATGTCCTCCGCCGTCAGCGCAGTGAGCGCCACACCAACCTTCTGCTTGTCGGCCGCCTGGCGCGTGGCCGTAACGATGATCAGATCCTTGCCGGAAGCTTCGGCCGAAGTGCCGGCCGCATCGGCCGCTTCGGCTGCATCCGCCGCGTGGGCGGGCATGGCCAGGGAAACAGCGACCGCCGCAAGCGACGACCAGCCAAGAACGCGCGTATACCGCATGCCATTCTCCTCTCATCCAGTGGACGGCCAGGGCCTGCGCTTTTTGCGCACAGTGCGTGTTCCCAGCTCGTCCGCGAAGGTGGGGCAGTGCTCCGAAAACGGACAACCGCCAAAAATGACAGGACAAAGGCGAATCCGCGACCGCGCGGGCATTCGGGTTACAGTACCGATGATTCGAAAACGCAGGCCGCGAGGCGGCGCAAATCAGCCTTCGGTTTCGTCCGAGGCAGAGGCCGCGCGCAGCACCGGCAAGACCTCAAGCACGGTCCTCAGTTCGCCTGGATCGAGCCGTTCGCAAAACCGCGCCTCGTGCGCAGCAATGCGCCGCCAGGCCTCGGCGGCCAGCTTTGCGCCATCTTCGGTGACGCGCAGGGCCAGGCTGCGGCCATCGACCCGCGTGCGCGCGACAAGCCCGCGCTCGATCAGCCGGGCAATGATCGGCACCATGTTGGCGCGCTTGATCGCAATGGCTTCGCCCACTTCGCTTTGCGAGCAATCGGGATTTTCGGCAATGACCAGAAGCGTGGTGATTTCGGCCGGGCGCATATCGAAATCAGCCAAGGTGCGCACAAAATCGGCCATCAACACCGCAGTTGTGCGGCGCATCTGATAGCCGAGCAGGTTATCGAGGGTATTCGTCAGGATCGCCATGCGCGCTCTTTCACCCCGCAGCGCCGCCATGGCAAGGGGCGGTGCAGGTGTGTTTCACGAAAAAGGGCGACCGAAGCCGCCCTGTTCCATGGGCAATGTCTGCCCAAATGCTCACTTCTTGCCAAGAAATCACGTCTTGCCAAGAAATCACTTCTTGAGCGTGAGCCCGCCGAAGCGCTTGTTGAACTGCGCCACGCGGCCGCCCTGATCAAGCTGGCGCGTGCCGCCGGTCCATGCCGGATGCGACAGGGGATCGATTTCGAGCGCCATGGTGTCGCCCTCCTTGCCCCAGGTCGAACGCGTCTCGAACACGGTGCCGTCGGTCATCTGCACCTTGATCATGTGGTAATCGGGGTGGGTATTCGGCTTCATGGGTCTCGCTCCACAGTGCGAGGCCGGTTCCGACCGGCCCCAGGGAATCTCGGAAAGGCGCGCCATTAGGCGGTTTGCGCCGGAAAGGCAATGCAAAGTAGGGGCGTTTCTCGCAGAGAAGCAGAGGAAACACAGAACGCAAAGACGTCGATCATGCGGCAAAGCCGCTCTCCAAGCCCACCTTTGTGCATTTCCGAAGCGCCGGAAAAGCAAACGAGCCTGCTGCTCGGTGCTCTATCTCCGCGATCTTTGCTTCCTCTGCGTCTCTGCGAGAAACAAAATGCCCTTGCGCTCAGCTATCCGCGATCATCGCAGTGAAGCTCACTTCGGTGGCGATCTTGTCGCCCAGCATGGCCTTGCCCGCAAACTTGCAGACGCGTGCGCGCTTCTGGGTGAAGTGAACGTGGAGATCAAGCAGGCAGCCCGGCTCCACCGGCGTGCGGAACTTGGCCTCCTCAATCGCCATGAAATAAACGAGCTTGCCAGTGCCGGCGAGGCCGAGCGATTCCACGGCGAGCACGCCGGCGGCTTGCGCCAGCGCCTCGATCTGCAGGACGCCGGGCATGATCGGACGGCCCGGGAAGTGCCCCTGAAAGAACTGCTCGTTCATCGAAACCGCCTTGATGGCGTGGATGCGCTCCCCCACCACCAGTTCGGCCACGCGGTCAACGAGCAGGAGGGGATAGCGGTGCGGCAGCGCCGCCATCACCCCCCGGATATCCAGGCTGATCGGCCCGGAGCCACCCGCCCCGGCGCCTGCGTCTTGCATCGTCTCGGTCATGCCCGCTTGCCTCAGCGGCCTTCGGGCTGACGGCTCGCAGGAGCTGCTGCGGCGGGAGCAGCGCCGCCTTGCGCGGCGGCCTGCTGCGCTTCTGCGTCACGCTGGGCGCGCGGCTTCCAGCCGGCAGGCGGCACGAGCTGCGCGCTGGGGATCAGCGTGTTCAGCTCGTTCAGGATGTCCTGGTTGAGGTTGTAGACGCCGTCGGCCTTCAGCACGCTCTGCGAATCGAGCACGAGCGTGATCTTGCGCTTGGTCATCGCCTGCTGCGTCGCGGCGGTGAGCTTGTCGCTGATCTGCTCGATGATGTACTGCTGCGCCAGGTTCAGCGGCTCTGCCAGCTGCTGCATCTCGCGCTCGCCGGCCTGCTCCAGCTGCTGGATCTGCGCGGCCTGCGCGCGTAGCGCGTTCTGGTCGGGCTTCGCGGCCTTCTGGTCCGCCTCGAACTTGTCGAACAGCGGCTTGAGCTGCGCAGTGATCTGGTTGCGGCGAGTGTTCACCGCATCGATCTGCGCCTTGTAGGTGACGGGCAGCTGGACCATCGCGGTCTTGTAGGCAGCCGAGGCGCCCACCACGGCCTGCGCATTGGCATAGGCCATGCCGGGAACGATGATGCCGCCAGGCGTGCTTTGCGCCGGGGCAGCGGCCGCCTGGGCCATGGCATGAGGCGCCGCGATCAGAGTGGCAGCGGCGGCGGCAAGCGCCGGGACAATACGGTTTTGCATCAGAACTGGGTTCCTACGTTGAAGTTGACGGTCTGGGGATCGTCGCCATCGACCTGGCTGAGGACTTTGGCGATGTCGATGCGGAAAGGTCCGAACGGCGAGTTCCAGTTGACGCCGATGCCGACCGAGATACGCGGCTTCGGGCTGTCACCAAGAAAGCTCTCGTCGAATTTCTGGGCCACATTGTTGGCCTTGCCGGTGGAATCGGCAGAAGCGGTGGTGAGGCGGCCGGTCACATTATCTTGATACAGCAGCGTGGTGCCCGATGTGGCGGGCCGGGCAACGCTGAACACGGCGCCTGCATCGACGAAGATCGAAGGCCGCAGCCCCAGCTCGCGCGCACCGGCGCCAAGCGGGATCTCAAGCTCGGCGTGGGTGAGATAATAGATCTTGCCGCCCAGCGCATCGTCGACCCACTGGTTGCGATCCGGGCTGGTCACGCCGCCGGTGCCATCCCGGGGATCAAACCCGCTGTAGAACTGGCGCAGCACGCGCGGGCCGACGCCGCGAATATCGAAGCCGCGCAGCTGCGGCTGGCCAAGGAAGAAGCGGTCGGTCAGCCGCACATCGTCGATCGTGGGATCGTTGGTGCGGTTGCTGAGCGCCTTGATCGCCCCGCCCTCGCCGCGCAGCGAGAACACGAAGCCCTTGCCCAGCGAGAAAAAGCGCGATGCATTGGCGCTGATGCGAGCATAGCGCACCGAACCCCCAAGCCCGGCGAAATCGATACCGACCACGGCCTGCGAGCCGTTTGTCGGGCGCAACCGGTTGTCGAGCGTATCGTAGACCACGCTGGCGCCAAGGATCGAGCTGGTGCGCTTGCCGATGGCATCGCACAGATAGCGGCCAGCCAGGAAGATCGAGCACTGCGGCACGCCGTTAGCATCGGGCAGATAGTAGGTATCGCGGTCCAGCGTCACGTTTTCGAGGTTGAGCGTGTAGCGCCCGATCAGCGAGGCATATTCCGTCAGCGGCAGGCCGGCGCGCACCTGGAAGCCCGTGGTGGACTGCTTGTAGGTGGTGTTGCGGTTGCTGTTGAAGAAGTTGAAGCTGTTGAAATCGCGGCGATAGATATCGACGCCAAGCGAAACGTTGCGATCGAACAGATAAGGCTCGGTAAAGCTTACCTGCACGCTGCGCGAGAAACGCGAATAATCGACGCTGAGGCCGATGGTCTGGCCGCGCCCGCGGAAGTTGTTCTGCTGGATCGAAGCCTGGAAGATAAAGCTTTCAAGGCTGGAAAAACCCGCCGAAAGCTGAAGCTGCCCGGTGGGCCGCTCCTCGACATTGGCTTCAAGCACGATGCGATCCTGCGCGGAGCCGGGCTTCTGCTCGACCTCGAACTTCTCCTGGAAGTAGCCGAGCGATTTGACGCGGTTCGACGAGCGCTTGATCTGGAACGAGTTGAACGCATCGCCTTCGGCCACTCGGAATTCGCGGCGGATGACCTTGTCCTGCGTCAGCGTGTTGCCGTTGACATCGACGCGCTCGACATAGACGCGCGGTGCCTCTGCGATGCGGAAGGTGACCGACATCGTCAGGTCATCCTTGTTGCGGTTGAAATCCGGCCGCACGTCGGCAAAGGCATAGCCGAAACTGCCGGCCGTCTCGGTCAGGCTGTCGACCGTATCTTCAACCTGCTTGGCGTTATACCACGATCCGGCCTTCAGCGGCAGGCGCTTGGCCAGTGCATCGCCATCGAAATCGCGCAGCTGGCTATCGACCTTCACATCGCCGAACTTGTAGCGCTGCCCTTCCTCGACCACATAGGTGATGATGAAGTCGCGCTTGTCGGGGGTGAGTTCGGCCACGGCCGAGACGACACGGAAATCGGCATAGCCGTTGGTGAGGTAGAACTGGCGCAGCTTCTGCTGGTCGAAGGCGAGGCGATCAGGATCATAGCTTGTGCCACTGGAGAACACGCGGAACACGCGCGCCTGCTTCGTGACCATTTCGCTGCGCAGCTTGGTCGAATTGAACGTCTGGTTGCCGATGATGTTGATCTGGCGAACGCGTGACTTGGGGCCTTCGTTGATCTCGAACACGATATCAACGCGGTTCTGATCGAGCATGACCATCTTGGGCTCGATCGAGGCAGCGAAGCGGCCCTGGCGCTTGTAGAGCTCGATGATGCGCGAAACATCGGCGCGGACTTTGGAGCGGGTGAATATCTGACGCGCGGCGAGCTTAATCTCGGGGAGGATCTTGTCCTCCTTCAGCCGCTTGTTGCCTTCTAGGATGATGCGGTTAACGACCGGGTTTTCCTTCACCTCGATCACCACGTCACCGCCCGCATCGCGCACTTGCACATCGGCAAACAGTTCGGTCGCGTAAAGGTCCTTCAGCACCTGGTCGGCAGCGGCCTGCGTATACCGGTCGCCTTCCTTGAGGCGGATGTAGGAGCGGATCGTATCGGCTTCGAGCCGCTGCGCACCGGAAATGGTGATCGACCGGACCAGCTCGACCGGAGCCGGGGCAGCGGCGGGAGCGAGGGCTGGTGCAGGCGCTGTTGCCGCCGGGGCGTCTGCCGCCTGCGCGCTCGCCGCAATGGGCATTCCGGCAAGGCAGGTCGATGCTGCAAGCGCCGCGAGAGTGGCTGCCACATTGTTCGGGCCATTGACCGTGATCGGCATGCCGCCCGCGCTGCGCAGCGAATTCCAAGCATTCATTACCAAGCGCCATCCCGTCTCTTCGTGCGGCGATCCGGCAGGGGCCGGTTCGCCTCGCACCATGGTGCCTGACGGCAATACTCCGTCACGCCCCGCAATGCCGCCTCCTGCCCGATGCAGGCCCGCCAATCAAGCAAGCTCACCTCAGCAGACCGTAATTGCCCCGCATTTTGTGGAAAATCCGGCTTCCCCCACCGTCCAGCGAAAGATCGCGAACGCAGCCGTTCGATTCGAAACGCCTCACCCTCCGAAAACGCGCAATGAAGCGACGTCGTTGAAGGTCACGAACAGCATCAGCGCCATGACCAGCGCAAGGCCGGTGCGGAAGGCCCATTCCTGCCCGCGCTGGCTTACTGGACGGCGGCTGACTGCCTCGATCGCATAGAATGCGAGGTGGCCACCATCGAGCACTGGAATTGGCAAGAGATTGATGAACCCGAGGTTAATCGAGATCAGCGCGATGAACCAGACGTAGTTGGCCCAGCCCGAAGCAAGCTGTTCGCCCGAATACTTGGCGATCTTGATCGGCCCGCCCAGTTCCTTGACCTCGCGCTTGCCGGTGACGATCTGGCCGATGCCGGTGATCATCATCCCCATGATATCGCGCGTCTGGATCACCGCATCGCCCACTGCCGCAATCGGGCCCACGGCCACGCGCTCGGCCGTGGCGGGGCCAATACCGAGATAGCCGATCTTCTGGGTGTTGCCGAACTTGTCAGAGACTTCCTTGTATGCGGCCACCGCAGGCAGCGCGATGCGCCGGCCCTGCCGCTCGATCACCATATCCAGTGGCTCGCCGGGGTGCTGCGCCACGGCCAGACGGATCTGGAGGAAACTGTCGATCGAAGAGCCTTGCAGCGAGACGATCCGGTCGCCCAGCTGGACGCCCGCCTTCGCCGCAGCTGAACCTTCCTGCACCATGCCGACCACCGGCGGGATCACGACCTTGCCATAAGCGAGGGTGAAACCGGCAAGGATCGCAATGGCCAGCAGCAGGTTCGTCAGCGGTCCGGCCAGCACGATCAGCGCGCGCTGCCACACCGGCTTGGCCTGAAATGTCTGCTCGCGCTCTTCGGCAGGGAGCGCCAGCCAATCGGCGCTGGGC
>JAIXYF010000463.1 GCA_027490345.1 Novosphingobium sp. | reverse complement strand
GTGGAATTCCAGACGCTGCAGGCCTGGGGCGCCAACCCGCAGGGGCTGCTGCCGCTGGAATCGACGATGATGATCGCGATCCCCGAGCTGGACGGCGCGATTTCGCCGATGGTGTTCGGCGGCCGCGCGGATAGCAGCGGCGAGGCCTGCACGGGCTGCGCCAGCAGCTGCACCTTTGCCGGATCGGGTGAGCCAGGCGTCCGCCAGATGGAAAGCTGCGCCGAGCGCGCCACCATGCTGGCCGCCCGCGTGCTCAAGCAGATCGATCTTGCCCATGCGGCAGCCGCAGAGCGCCGGATTGCCGTGGTGCTGTTCAACTTCCCGCCGAACGCCGGTGCGGCGGGCACGGCCCAGTTCCTGAGCGTGTTCGAATCGCTTCATGCCACGCTCGTGCGGCTTCGCGCGGAAGGCTATTCGGTCGATGTGCCGGAAAGCGTCGATGCACTGCGCAGCGCGATCCTCATCGGCAATGCCGCGCGCTATGGCACCGAGGCCAATGTCCACGCGCGGGTGAGCGCGGACAGCATCGTGACGCGCGAGACGTGGCTGCAAGAGATCGAAGCTTCGTGGGGCCCTGCCCCGGGCAAGCTGCAATCGGATGGCAGCGCGGTGCAAATTCTGGGCGCGCAATTCGGCAACGTGTTTGTCGGCATCCAGCCCGCCATCGGCATCGAAGGCGATCCGATGCGCCTGCTGTTCGAGGGCCGCTTCGCCCCCACGCACGCCTTCGCCGCGTTCTACCGCTGGCTGCGCGAGGATTTTGCCGCCCACGCCGTGCTCCATTTCGGCACGCACGGCAGCCTGGAATTCATGCCCGGCAAGCAGAACGGCCTGACCGCCGAATGCTGGCCGGACCGGATGATCGGCGATCTGCCGAACATTTATCTCTATGCCGCCAACAACCCTTCGGAAGGCGTGCTGGCCAAGCGCCGTTCGGGCGCAACGCTGGTGAGCTATCTCACCCCTGCGCTCACCCGCTCGGGCGTGTACAAGGGCCTTGCCGATCTCAAGGCTTCGGTCGAACGCTGGCGCTCGCTACCGCCGGGCGACGAGCAGGCGGGCCTGCTGGCTGAACTGATCGCCGATCAGGCCGAAGCGCTTGATCTGGATGGCAGCGACGTGCCGGTGCTGGCCGCGCGGCTCTATGAAATCGAGCGCGAGCTGATCCCGCAAGGGCTGCACGTGGCGGGCCAGGCCGCGAGCCGCGAAGAGCGGATCGACATGGTCGGCGCCTCGGCCGAAGCGCGCGGCCACCCGCTCAGCGCCGAGCAGACCGCCGCGCTGGTCGATGGCAAGCTGCGGCTCGATACGCCGCTGCTCAAGGAAATGAGCGCGCTCAATACCGCGCTTTCCACCAATCACGAGCTGGACGGCATTGTCCGCGCGCTCGCTGGCCGCTTCGTGCGCCCCGTTTCGGGCGGCGATGTGCTGCGCGCCCCGGAAATCCTGCCGACGGGCCGCAATATCCACGGCTTCGATCCGTTCCGCCTGCCGTCCGCCTTTGCTGTGAAGGACGGCGCAGAGCAGGCCGGCAAGCTCCTCGAACGCAGCCTCGCCGATAGCGGCCACCTGCCGCAGACCATTGCGATGGTGCTGTGGGGCACCGACAACCTCAAGAGCGAAGGCGCACAGATCGCGCAGGTTCTGGCGCTGCTGGGCGCAAGGCCGCGGTTTGACAGCTACAGCCGCCTTGCCGGGGCCGAACTGATCCCGCTGGAAGAACTGGGCCGCCCGCGCATCGACGTGATCGCCACGCTTTCGGGCGTGTTCCGCGATCTGCTGCCGCTGCAGACCCGGATGCTGGCCGAAGCCGCTTTGCTGGCTGCCAGCGCCGACGAACCGCTGGAGATGAACTTCGTGCGCGCCCATGCGCTGGCGCACCAGAACGAACATGCCTGCGATTTCGAGACGGCCGCGCTGCGTGTCTTCTCCAACGCGCACGGCGCTTATGGCGCGCAGGTCAATCTGATGATCGACAACGGCGCCTGGACCGATCCGGACGAGCTGGCCGACAGCTTCGAGCGCCAGAAGGGCTATGCCTACGGGGTGAAGGGCGTGCCCGTTCGGCAGACCGCGATCCTCGCCTCGGCGCTGCGCACGGTCGATTGCGCTTACCAGAACCTCGAAAGCGTCGAACTCGGCATCACCTCGATCGACCAGTATGTCGATGCGCTGGGCGGCATCAGCCGCGCGGTCACGCGGGCCAAGGGCGGCGAAACCGCGCCGGTCTATATCGGCGACCAGACGCAAGGCACGGGCAAGGTCCGCAGTCTGCAGGAGCAGGTCGCGCTCGAAACCCGCACCCGCATCCTCAACCCGGTGTGGACCGAAAGCCTGCTGCGCCACGGCTACGAAGGCGTGCGCGCCATCGAAGGCCATGTCACCACCACGATGGGCTGGTCCGCCACCACCGGCGAAGTCGATCCCTGGGTCTACCAGCGCATCAGCGACACCTACGTTCTCGACGCAGCCATGCGCGAGCGCCTGGCCGCCCTCAATCCGCGCGCTTCGGCCCGCGTGGCAAACCGCCTTCTCGAAGCGGTCGACCGGCAATTCTGGTCGCCTGACGAAGCCACTCTCGCAGCCCTCCACGCCGCCAGCGAT
>JAIXYF010000087.1 GCA_027490345.1 Novosphingobium sp. | reverse complement strand
GGCGACGCGCGACTGGAGGCGGCGAGCCATCTTCGAGAGCGCTTCTTCCGCAACGCCGATGGTGCGCATGCAGTGGTGGATGCGGCCCGGCCCGAGGCGGCCTTGCGCGATTTCGAACCCACGCCCTTCGCCGAGCACGACATTGCTGGCGGGAACACGGACGTTTTCGAGCAGCACTTCCATGTGGCCATGCGGCGCATCATCATAGCCGAACACGGGCAGGTGGCGCAGGATGTTGACCCCCGGCGCGTCCATGGGGACGAGGACCTGGCTCTGCTGCGCGTGGCGCTTGGCGCTGGTATCGGTCTTGCCCATGACGATGGCGATCTTGCAGCGCGGATCGCCGAGGCCCGAAGACCACCACTTGCGGCCGTTGATCACATAGTGATCGCCATCGCGGACCATCTGGGTCTCGATGTTGGTGGCATCCGACGAGGCGACGAGCGGTTCGGTCATCAGGAAGGCGGAACGAATTTCGCCGTTCATCAGCGGGCGCAGCCAGCGCTCCTTCTGCTCGGCGGTGCCATAGCGGTGGAACACTTCCATGTTGCCGGTATCGGGCGCAGAGCAATTGAACACTTCGCTGGCCCACGAAATGCGGCCCATTTCCTCGGCGCACATCGCATATTCGAGGTTGGTGAGGCCGGGGCCTTCGAACTCGAACGTTTCATCGACATGGTGGTGGCCGCTGTTGCGCGGGGGCATGAACAGGTTCCAGATCCCGGCAGCCTTGGCGCGGGCCTTTTCCTCTTCCACCACTTGCAGCACCTTCCAGCGGCTGCCGGTGGCCTGCTCGGCCTTGTAGTCCTTGTGGCGCGGGCGGACGTTGGCCTCAATGAAATCGCGGACGCGGTTGCGCCAGTAGACCTGCCGTTCGGTGGGTTCGAAATCCATGTTGGCTCTCCTGCGGTGCGGTTGCCGAGCACCGCATCTGTGTATGGTTTAATCTGTCGGTTAAACTTGGCGCGAGATCAAGCGCCCAGTTGCATCAGGCTTCCTGCATCAGGCTTGCGCTGCGGCGGCGGCCTTCATCTGGCGCAACGCTTCGAACAGATCGGGCACTTCGGGATCCCACGAATGGCGCGGGCCGATGGTGAGGCCGCCATCGACGATGATCGACGTGCCGTTCACGAAGCTGGCGGCCTCGCTGCAGAGATAAAGCACGGCTTCGCCAATGTCGTTCGGCTGGCCGCCGCGCGCTACGGGCTGGGCGGCTTCGCTCATCATCGCAATCGCGCCTTTGGCCTGCGCTTCGAGTTCGGCGGGCACTTCCAACGATGTGGTGAAGATGTTGGTGTTGATGAAACCGGGCTGGACGGCGTTCACGCGGATCTGGTGGCGGGCAAGGTCGGCGGCGCTGGTCTTGGTGAGGTGGAGCACGCCTGCTTTTGCCACGGCATAAGCATTAGGCGAATAGCCCGGGCCGACGGCGGCGACCGAGGACGTGTTGACGATGGCCGCGCCCTTGCGCCCGATCATGTGTGGCACGGCATAGCGGATGCCGAAGGCGACCGAGCGGAGCAGGAGGTGCATCGTGCGGTCCCAGCCCTCGGGCTCGATCTCGTCGATCTTGGCCATATCACCGCCCGCGCCGGCATTGTTGAACACGGCGTCGATCCCGCCCGTTTCGGCGGCGGCGCGGTCCATCAGGGCCTTGATGTCCTCGGTGTTGCAGACATCGCAGCGCACGGTGTGGACTTCGCCGTTGGATTCGGCGGCGGTCTGCGCGAGGCCAGCCTCGTCGATGTCGGCGGCGTAGACTTTCGCGCCTTCTGCGGCAAACAGCAGCGCCGTGGCGCGGCCGATGCCCGATGCAGCGCCAGTGACGACGACAGTCTTGTTGTGGAATCGCATGAGTAGCCTCTCCGTGGCAGATGGTTCTGATTTTGCCCGAACCTTGCGCGGATGAAGGCTGCCGTCAATCGGGAACGGCTTTCCGTTACGGCATACTTGGCTGGCGTGGACCGGTGCAAAATCCTTGCAAATTCATCGCTTGCCAGCGCGCTCCGACTCGCTTTAACCTTCCGGTTAAGAGAGGAGCAAAAAGCCATGTCAGAGCTGGAAGCGTTCCGCGCGGAAATCCGCAGCTGGATCGAAGCGAACTGCCCGCAGGAGATGCGCGCCCCCGTTCAAGGCGAGGACGATATCTGCTGGGGCGGGCGCAATTTCGTGTTCAAGAGCGCAGCGCAGAAGCAGTGGATGGAGGTCTGCGCGGCCAAGGGTTATACCGTGCCGGACTGGCCGGTTGCCTATGGCGGCGCGGGGATGAACCCGGCTGAAGCCAAAGTGTGGCGCGAGGAAATGGCGCGAGCCGGGGCGCGGCCGCCGCTTTCCAGCTTCGGCATCTGGATGCTGGGGCCGGCGCTGCTCAAGTTCGGCACCGAAGAGCAGAAGGTCCATTATCTGGGGCAGGTGGCGCGCGGCGAAATCCGCTGGTGCCAGGGCTATTCCGAGCCGGGTTCGGGCTCTGACCTCGTGAGCTTGCAGACCTACGGCGAGGATATGGGCGATCACTGGGTGGTCAATGGCCAGAAGATCTGGACCAGCTATGCCAACAAGGCAGACTGGATCTTCTGCCTTGTTCGCACGGACAAGACGAACGTCTATCAGGGCATTTCGTTCCTGCTGTTCGACATGACGACGCCGGGCGTGACGACCAAGCCGATCAAGCTGATCAGCGGTTCCTCGCCGTTTTGCGAGACGTTTTTCGACAATGTGAAGGTGCCAAAGAGTCAGATCGTCGGCCAGCTCAATCGGGGCTGGGACGTGGCGAAGTACCTGCTGGGCCACGAGCGCGAGATGATCTCGGGCGCGGGCGATGGCGCGCAGACCAGCACGATCGGCAAGGTGCTGACGCGCAGCGGGCTCGACGATCCGATGTTGCGCGCGGAACTTGCCCAGTTCGATATCGACGCGCTGGCGTTTGCGGCGATGGGCGAGAAGTTCCTCGACGAGATCAAGGTGGGCCGCGCACATCCCGCCCAGCCCAACATGATGAAATATGCCGGGACCGAGCTCAACAAGCGGCGCCACGAGCTCTTGATGGCGGCGGGCGGCAGCACCGCGCTGGAGTGGGAAAGCGAGGCAACGCGCGGCGGTGCGCCTTCGCGCAGCTGGCTGCGGACCAAGGCCAATTCGATCGAGGGCGGCACGAGCGAAGTGATGCTCAATGTCGTGGCCAAGCGCATTCTCGAACTGCCGGGGGCCTGATCCATGCCGCTGTATCATACCGAAGATCAGGCCATGTTGGCGCAGAGCGTTACTGGCTTCATGGCCGATGAAGGCGGGATCAAGCAGCAGTTGCGCCACTGGCGTGACCAGAACTGCAAGGACGGCTTTGGTCACGGGCTGTGGAAGCAGTTTGCCGAAATGGGCCTTACTGGCATGCTCGCCGCCGAGGCGGATGGCGGGCTGGCCATGGGCCATGTCGAAGCGGGAATCGTGCTGGCAGAGATCGGCCGCAACCTGACGCCTTCACCGTTCCTGACGACGTCGGTGATGGGCGTGACGGCGCTTTCGGAAGCATCGGACGACCTGCGCGGGCGCTGGCTGCCCGGCGTGATCGCGGGCGAGACGGTGCTGGCCATGGCAATCGACGAAGGCGCGAAGCACAAGCCGGAGAAGATCGCTTGCCGGGCCGAGCGCGCAGGCAATGGCTTCCGGCTGACGGGCGCGAAGGACTTCGTGGTGCACGGCGCTTCGGCGGATGCGCTGATCGTGGCGGCGCGCACATCGGGCAGCGACAGCGATGCGGACGGGGTGACACTGTTTGCCGTGCCGCGCGATGCGGCGGGCGTGAGCCACGATGCGGTGCGGCTGGTCGATAGCGCAGTGGCCAGCCATGTGCGGTTCGACGGGGTGGAGCTCGATGGTTCCAGCGTGATCGGCGAAGTGGATGGCGGGCGCGCGCTGCTGAACAAGGTTCTGAACGCAGGGCGCATCGGCGCGGCGGCGGAGCAGACCGGCGTGGGCGGCGGGGCATTTGCCATGACGACTGCTTACCTCAAGACGCGCAAGCAGTTCGGCAAGCTGATCGGCGAGTTCCAGGCACTGCAGCACCGCGCGGCGCACCTTTATTCCGAGCTCGAGATTGCCGAGGCGGCGGTCATAAAGGCGCAGCAGCTGCTCGATGGCGGATCGGAGCGCGCGGAGCTGATGGTTTCGGTCGCCAAGGCCAAGGCCGCACGGGTGTGCAATCTGGCGGTGCGCGAAGGCGTGCAGATGCACGGCGGCGTGGGCATGACCGACGAATACGACATCGGGCTCTACATGAAGCGCGAGCGCGCGCTGACCGAGTTCATGGGCGATGCCAATTACCACGCTGAGCGGGTTGCCCAGCTTAGCGGCTATTGAGGATTAGAATGATGGATTTTGCCAAGCTTTTCAGCCTTGAAGGCCGCGTTGCGGTGGTGACGGGCGGTTCGCGCGGGATCGGGCGGATGATCGCAGAAGGCTTCATCGCGGCGGGCTGCGCGCGGGTCTACATCACCGCGCGCAAGGCCGCTGTGGTCGAGGAAACCGCCGCCGAGCTCGGGCCGAACTGCATCGCGCTGCCCGGCGACATCTCCACTTTCGCCGGGATCGAAGCGCTGGCCGAAGATCTGGCCCAGCGCGAGAGCCATATCGACATTCTGGTGAACAATGCCGGCGTGGCCTGGGGCGCAGAGTTTGATGACTTCCCGGAAATGGGCTGGGACAAGGTGATGAACCTCAACGTCAAGACGCCTTTCTTCCTCACGCAGAAGCTGCATGGGTTGCTGAAAGCTGGCGCCGTGAACCAGGCGGCCAAGGTCATCAACATCGCCTCGATCGACGGCCTGCGCGTCAACCCGTGGGAGACTTACAGCTATCAGGCTTCGAAAGCGGCGCTGGTCCACCTCACGCGGCGGATGGCGGCGCGGCTGGTGCAGGACAACATCATCGTCAACGCGATCTGCCCGGGCGCCTTTGCTTCGGAAATGAACAAGGCCGCGGCCAACAATCCCGAAGCTTCAGCGCGGGGCATCCCCTTGAAGCGGATCGGCAATCTGGAAGACATGGCGGGCGGCGCGATCTTTCTGGCCAGCCGCGCGGGCGATTATGTGATCGGCACGCCGCTGCCGATCGATGGCGGCATCGTGAACGCCTACGTTCCGGAAAACCCCATCAACCCGCTGGGGGAATAAGGCCCCTCGGCGCGTCCTTTCTCCAGAAGGGGAAGGGGCGCGCCGGATCAGGGCTGCATCAATTCGCGCACGAAGCCGATCAGGCCGGTCTGGCGTGCGCGCTTCATGCGTTCGGCGTCGAGGATTTCGCGGACCTTGGCGAAGCACTGGTCGATGTCGTCGTTGACGATCACATAATCGTAGCCGTCCCAGTGGCTGATTTCGGCGCGGGCGCGTTCCATGCGGGCGGCGATGACCTCTGCGCTGTCTGTGCCGCGCCCGGTCAGGCGGCGGCGCAATTCGTCGATGCTGGGGGGCAGCAGGAACACGCGGACCACATCGCGTTCAAGCTTCTGGTAGAGCTGCTGGGTGCCCTGCCAATCGATGTCGAACAGGAAATCCTGACCTTCGCGCAGGCCCGCCTTCACTTGCGCCTTGGGCGTGCCGTAGCTGTTGCCAAACACGTGGGCCCATTCGAGGAACTCTTCGGCCTCGACCATACGGCCGAATTCCGCCTGCGTGACGAAGTGGTAATCCCTCCCGTCAACTTCGCCAGAGCGCATGGGCCGCGTGGTGGCCGAAACCGAGAGCCGGATCGCGGGATCTGCTTTGAGCAGCATGCGCGAGATCGTCGTCTTGCCCGCGCCTGAGGGCGAAGACATGATGAACATCAGGCCCCGGCGGTGGAGCGTATCGGAAGGCGGGAGAGTCTGCTGGACCATGCGCGCTGTTGGCGCATCGCGGGCCCCGGGGTCAAGTCTTGCGGTTCTTCCGGCGCTCATGGAGTGTCTTGGCGAGCAGCACGCCGCCGACCACGATGGCCCCTGGCACGGAGCGCGTGGCGATGCGCGTGGCCGCCGCCGTGAGCAGGCGCGTGGCCACGCTGCGCTTGGGCTTCGGCGCTTTGGCCACTTGCTCTGCGGCCTTGGCCCCTGCCGCTTTCGCCGCAGATTTCAGCACTCCGGGGGCC
>JAIXYF010000213.1 GCA_027490345.1 Novosphingobium sp. | reverse complement strand
CGATGCAGGCCGAAATCCGCCATTTTCTCAAGGTCGGCGGCGGGGCAATCGTCAACACCGCCTCGGTCGGTGCGCTGATCGCGGACCCCAACATGAGCGTCTATTGCGCGATGAAACACGCGGTCTCGGGCCTGACCAAGGCGGCGGCGGTGGAATATGCGCAACGGAACATCCGCGTAAACGCCATTGCGCCGGGCTTCGTCGTCACCCCGATGACCCAGCATTGGGCGGATGATCCCGATTTCCGCGCCGCGTTCTTTGCCGGCAATATCAGTGGGCGGGCAGCGCAGCCGGAAGAAATCGCCGGCACTGTGCTGCATCTGTGTTCGGATGCCGCCAGCTTCATCAATGGCGCGACCATCGCCATCGATGGCGGCCAGACCGCACACTAGGGAGCACAGGCCATGCGCGCTGCCGTGATGCAGGGATTGCACCAGCCGCTGGTGATCCAGACCGTGCCCGATCCGGTGCCCGGTGCGGGCGAGGTCGTGGTCAAGGTCGGGCGCTGCGGCATTTGCGGCTCTGACCTCCACATGACCGAGGACGCAGCCTATGGGCAGGGCGCGGGATCGATCCTTGGCCATGAGTTTGCGGGTGAAGTGGTCGAACTGGGCAAAAGCGTCGAAGGCCTCCGCAAAGGTGATCTCGTCGCCGTCAGCCCGCTGAAAAGCTGCGGCTCCTGCCCGGCCTGCCTTGCGGGCAATGTTGCGTGGTGCGATGCGTTCGGGCTGCAGGGCGGGGGCTATGCCGAATATGCGCTGACGATGCCGAACCAGTGCGTGAAGCTGCCCAGGTCTGCCAGCCTTGCCGATGGCGCCATCATCGAGCCGCTGGCGGTGGCGCTTCACGGTGTGGCCATGGCGGGCATGCGCATTGGCGACAAGGTGCTGATCCTTGGCGCAGGGCCGATCGGGCTTGCCACCGCCTTCTGGGCGCGGCGGATGGGGGCGGGGCGCGTGGTGGTGCAGGATGTGGCAACGTGGCAGCAGGAGCGCGCGCTTGCGATGGGGGCGCACGATTTCGTGGCCGACCGCGAGGACCCTCTGGGCACGGCGGCACGTGCGCTGGGCGGCAAGGCTGATATTGTATTCGAATGCGTGGGCGTGCCCGGCCTGATCGCGCAAGGTGTGGAACAGGTTCGCGCGCGTGGGACCATTGTGCTGCTGGGCCTGTGCACCATGCCCGATACCTTCAACAGCTTTGCAATGCTTTCGAAGGAAGTGCGTCTGATTACCTCCGCGTTCTTCACCGCGCACGAGTACCACGCAGCGCTCGATGCGTTGGACCGTGGGGCGGCGGAACCGCGCCTGCTCGTCACCGAAACAATCCCGCTGGGGCGGACGCCCACCGTGTTCGAGGCGCTGCGCCGCCGTACCGAGCAGTGCAAGGTGCTGATTGAACCCGGCGCGTGAACAGGAGCCAGCAGCCGATGCGGACCCTCCAAGACAAGCGCGCCTTTATCACGGGCGGGGCGAGCGGAATCGGCTTCGGGATCGCCAAAGCGCTGGCACGGCGCGGAGTTTTCGTGGTGATCGCCGATTTGCGCCCTGATCATATCGACCGCGCGTTGGTGGAGGTCCGCGAGGCGGGGCTTGCCAGCAGCATCGCGGCCCTCACGCTTGATGTGACCGACCGCGCCGCCTTTGCCGCAGTGGCAGAGCGCATGGATATCGAGCTTGGCGGGATCGACATCCTGGTGAACAATGCCGGGGTCGGGATCGAAGGGCCGGTGCTGGAGGCAGGCTTCGCGGATTGGGATTACGGCCTCGGCGTCAATCTTGGCGGCGTGATCAATGGCCTCCAGACGTTTCTGCCGCGCATGATCGCACATGGACGCGGGGGGTACGTGGTCAACGTTTCCTCGCTGGCGGCTGCGGTGCGCATGCCCGCGAACTATGCGATCTATGCGGCGGGCAAAGCGGCGGTGCTCAACCTTTCGGAAAACCTGCGCGAGGAACTGGCGGGCAAGGGCATCGGCCTGTCCGTCCTGTGCCCCGCGTTCGTGCGCTCGAACATCCACGAGGCCGCGCTTAACCGGCCGGAGCACTTGCGCGAGGGCAGCGGCTTTGGTGCGAGCGAGGCAAGCCTGCTGCAGCGACCGCCCGGCAATGACTGGCTGGACCCGGAAACCGTGGGTGAGATCGTGGCCGATGGCATCCTTGCAGGCCGCCTCCATATCGTGACCCACGGCGAATTCCGCGACAAGATGCGCGAGCGCAACAAGACGCTGATGGATGCCGTACCCGAGGCTGCCTTTCAGTATTAGAGCAGCATGACATCAGATGGGATCGTCGGCTCGTGCTGGACACGGGCCTTGGCTTTTCGTGTTCGGCGCCGCGCCGGAAGCACAGCCCGGCCCCGTGTCGAGCACGGGCCGACAGAGAGCTAAGGTTTTGCCGCGCGACTAGCGCGTCTTTTCTTCGCGCACGCGCAGCATGGCGAGGGCCGCAGCAACCATCACCGCCGCGCCCACCAGCATGGTCCACTTCGGTTCGGCGGGGAAGAAGCTGCGGATCACGCCGCCCATGATCGTTGCCACCATCAGTTGCGGCACGACGATGAACACGTTGAACACGCCGATGTAGATGCCGAACTTGTGCGGCGGCAGCACGCGCGTGAGGATCACGTAAGGCATCGCGAGGATCGAGGCCCACGCGATCCCGATGAACACCATCGGGGCAAGCAGCAGCCAAGGATCGCGCAGCACGAGGATCAGCAGGAACCCCGCCGCACCGCCCAGCAGGCAGACCATGTGCGTGCGCGCATTGCCGATCCGCTTCGCCAGCACTGGCAGCAGGAACGCGCTGAGCGCCGCCACGCCGTTGTAGAACGCGAACATCACGCCGACCCAGT
>JAIXYF010000194.1 GCA_027490345.1 Novosphingobium sp. | reverse complement strand
CGATCCGCTGGCCGCCGCCTGTTCATGGAGCGCCACTGCATCGCCCAGGCTATTGATATAGCTCGTGATGTATTCGTTCGGCCCATCGAGGAACCAAGGCATTTCAATCAGCGAAAGATAGCAATCCACCACGTTGCGGATGCAGTAGAAATAGTTGGTATGCGCAAAGCTATCGCCAACAATCTCAGTGACATAAGTGCGGTAATGTTCCGCAAGCGGGGTCTTGAAGCCGTAGATGGTGGCCTTGGGCTTCGAGACGCGGCGACCCTTGGAAAGGCCGGAGAACAGATCAGCCACGGCGCGGGCGCGCTTTTTGTGATAATAGGAGGCCGCATAGCCCGAGGGATAAGCCGCATCGGCCGCGCTAAGCAGCTTGCGGACACTCCGGATCAACGAATGGCGGATCTCGCCCTGCACGGCAATGGCGGGATGACGATTGAGGAAATCGGCGAACTGCCGGGTGCCGGAGCGCGGCATGCCGCAAATCACGACAAACACTTCGTCGGGCACTTCGTCCGGATGCAGGGCGTCCGCTCCACCGGGTGCGATGGTTGATTCGGTCATGGTAAGTCGGAATGCCCCCAAAAGCGTCGGCGATGCTCGTAATCGTACGTAACCACGAGGTCAAAGGTCTTCGGTAATGCGTCCCTCGTCGCAGATCACTTCGAACTCGTCTTCGGCCTGAATGGCCGTCGGCGTGCTGAATTCCTCGGCGAGATGGCCGGTGAAGAACTGGTTCATCACCAGATTCACCCCGAAATCGTTCACTTCGCGCAGATCGGGATCGAAGAACATCCCGCGTGAGGGGTGGCCTATGATCAGTTCATACGAAGGGAAATAGTGGATGCCTTCGTGATCGGCCGCCAGATCTCCCGCCACCGCGCGCAGCACCGATTTCGAATAGATCGTGGCGGGCAGCACATGCTGATCGGTCGCCGTGGCAACAAGCGGCACGGGCGATACCGTCAGCAGCATGCGCGCAGCGGGGTTGACGGCCTTGAGTAGCGCCCAGAACGCTTCCATGTCCGCCAGAACCTCGCCGTAGCGCAAGTTGCGCATGGCATAGCGGTCCGGTTCATGGCTGCCTGCGATGGTGCCGGGTGCGGTCGGAAACATCGTGCCGTCTTCGCAGCTTTCCCAGCCTTCGGTCAGGCCCAGCGTGAACACGAAGACATCGAGCGTTTCGAACATCGCGCGCACTGCGGCCAGATGGCGCTGGCGCGCGCTGATCACATCAGCAGCTGCGGCATGGCCTACCGGATCGATCCCGGGGCGCAGCGCATCGAAAAAGCGGTCCTGCTTTTGCCACACAACTTCGCCCGGATGGCGCTGGCCAAAGGCTTCCTGCGCCAATTGCAGCAGCTGGCGCGCGGTGTAGACATTGCCATAGCGGCAGGAAAACACGCCAAATCCGAAGCGGCGCGCGTCGGCTTCGTTGCCGAACACCGGCGGCGCGGGCTCGCAATCCATGTAATTGGCGCCGCGGATGCGCAAGTTGCGGCCGATATGCTGGGCAAAGCAGCTCCCGGCCGTGGCCACTTTGTCGGCCTTGACCAGCGGCATCGGCTCCCACAACTCGGTGAAATCAGCGACATGGCGTTCGCTGATTGCGCTGCGCCAGAAGCTGCGCGATGGCTTGCCGCGGTAGGGATTGTTCATCGGCTTGCCTCCTGAAAGGCGCGAAGGCGCCGCGCAGTTTCAATATCCTCGGGTCGGAAAAGGGCCTTGGCCGGAGCGGGGGTGCCAGCCATGGGTTTGCCGCCCGCCGAGGTGGCCGCAGATGCTGCGCCAGCTGCAGCCACATCCGCTGCAGGCTGCGAAAGGCTGCGCACTGCATGCCAGGTTTTCAGCAGATCGCGCGGATCATCGCTGGGGCAGGCGGTAACGGCTTTGACCCATTCGAGATAGGCGGGATGATCGCTGACATGGCCGTCCACACCCTTGTAATCGCTGTGCAGCAGGAAGTGCCGGGCAAAGGGCTTCCCGGCCAGCGCACCGACGAACCGGGGCATATGGAGCGCAGCGTGGTGGCGATCGCCCATCGACTGGTTGTAGATGATCGTGTTGCGGAACCCCTGCCCATAGAGTGCGGCGAGATCGGCACAAGTCACCCCGTCCAGTTCCTCATTGCTGGCAAGCGATGGCCAGCACACCTCGCGGTAGCGGGTGACCAGCGTGCCATGATACGAGGGAATGTGGGTCTGCGGATTGAACACAAGCGCAATGCTGCGCGGGGCGAAATAGGCAAAATAGAGCGCCGCAAAGCCGCCCGCCGACGTGCCGAAATAGATCGTGCGCTCGATCTGCAGCGCCTTGGCGATTGTGCGCAGCGCTCCGCGCACATGATATTGCGTATCGAAGCCTGCATGACCGGCAAACCACGCGACCCGGAAATCGCGCGATTCCGCCAGCGAAGGATCGCTGATGGCGATCTGGTGGGTATCTTGCAAACCGGGGAAGAACCCGTTGAAGGGCGCGCTCTTGTGCCGTTCGCGGTCGACCGCACCATGAAACGTGAACAGCAACTGCTTCGCCTGGCGCACGATGCGAGCGGAAAAGTGCACGCGCGTGGGGCCAACCGCTACGCTGAACTTGTGATCGCCCGGCGAAAGGGATGCAAATTTGGTTCGCACCCCGCGCAGGAAGCGGGGGCCGTCAGTGCGGGCATCAATCATTGAAAAGTCCGTGGTCATTCAACCCTATCCGCCTCATCCCTGGCTGGCGCCGCAAAGGGTGCAAGGAGGCCTGCGGCCTTGATCCCCACGGCTTTCCATGTCCGCTCCGCCTCGACCCACGCCCGGCCAGCCTTGCCGAGGCGGCTGCGCAGTTCGGGCGAGGCCATCGCTCGCTCCAGCGTATCGGCGAGGCTGGTGATATCACCCTTGGTGAAGACGAGGCCCGTGCGATCATCCTCGATCATTTCGACCAGCGCCCGCACGCTGGATACGATCACCAGCTTTTCCATCGCCAGCGCTTCGAGCGGTTTCATCGGGGAAACCATTTCGCATACCGGCCAGGGCTTGCGCGGGAAGGGGCAGATTTCGAGCAGCGAGTAATAGCTGTGCACCATTTCATGCGGCACGCGGCCCGGCATGATCAGCCAATCGGAAAAGTCCGCTTCGGCGGCGGCTTCGGCGATCATGCGCGTAATCGGCCCGGTATCGGTGCCCGAGGTGTTCTCGTTGCCGACCAGCAGCAGGCGGAACGCATGGCCGCGCTGTTTGAGCAGACCGCAGGCCCGCGCCAGATCCTCCAGCCCTTCGTAATCCACGAAAGTGCCGATGTATCCGATCACCGGCACGCCATCGGGAATGCCAAGCTGCGCTGCAAGATCCTTGTCCGGCACGCGCGGTTCAAACTTCGTGGGATCGCAGGAGTTGGGCAGCAGATCGATCTTCTCGGGCGCCACGCTGCGTTCGATCAATTCCTCACGCATCGGCTGCGTCAGCGTGAAGACGTGATCCGCCTCGGTGCAGACAGCGGCTTCGAGCATGCTTTGAAGCTTGTAGGCCGCGCTTTCACCGTAGTCTTCCTCGCGTGACATCTTGGTCACTTCCCAGAAGCCGCGAACTTCATAGACGAAGGGAATGCCAAGCCGCCGACAGGCGATCAGCGCGGGCAGCGCCACAACATGGTTCGAGGCCGAAATCACCAGCGCCGGGCGCAGCTTGCGATACTGTTCTTCCAGCACCCGCGCCGCTTCGGGAACATAATGGATGAATTTGAGAGAACGGCGCGGCGGCTCGAAAGTGCGGTGATAGGGAATACCGTCAATCTCGTCGATCTCGGGCACGATCTGGCCGTCCAGCCCGGTCACGATATCCTGCGGATAGCCCGGCCGGGTCATCACGTTCACGTCAAACCCGGCATCACGCAGGCCCGTGGCGACCCCGTGTGAGCGTGTGGCATAGCCGCCGGAGGAATAAGGCAGGCTGTTGTGCAGCATATAACAGATGCGGTTGCCCACCGGCGCCAGGGCGCGGAGCTGGCGGGGCTCGATCAGTTCGAGCACGGCCACCTGGTTGGCCAGACCGCCCCGCAATTTGTCGATCCGCGCGGCTTCGGCCGGTGTGCCGGTCAGGTCCGGGTGGCTTTCCAGCTCGCGGAGCAGCGGGCGGGTCTGCGTGAAATCGCCCAGCCGTTCGTACGTTCGATAGGCCCACATCAGCACCATCGGTGTGCGGTTGGTCCGCAGCGCATCTTCAACCAGCAGGGCTTCGGCCTGACCATGCCCTGCATCGGTAAGGGCCGTGCCAATGCGCATCAGCTCACGCACTCGCTCTGCCTCGGATAAGCCGGGCTTGCCATCAAGATAGCGCAAGAACGGGGCAATGCCTTCGGCTTCCAGTACGGTCGCAAGGCGCTCCGCATCGACCAGCAGGGCGGCAAGGCTATCATCAGCCTGCGCTTGCAGAAGCTCGGCCTCGGCTGCGGCGGCAAGCGGCTGGGCCGCTGCCGCGTTTTCCTGTGCCTGCTCTGCGCCTGCTGCGGGTTCTGCGGCCAGTTCCGGTGCCGCATCATCTTCCGCTTCCAGTTGCTGCGGAGCAGTGTTTTCAGCGCGAACGGTGATGGCGGGCTTGCGCGGGATCAGGGCATCGCTGACCACGGCCACGGCCTGGCGCCAGTCCCGTTCGGCCAGAGCACGGCGGCGGGCTTCGCTGGCGCGGGCGGCTGCGGCTGCCTGATCGGCCTCAACCTGCGCGATGGCGCGGGCCAGATCGCTGCTGTCACCCGCACGGAAAAACAGCGCCGTCTTGCCATCTTCGGCTTCGGCGCGGAACACAGGCAGATCGGGCAGGACCAGCGGCACGCCCATCGCCATTGTCTCAACCAGCTTGATTGGCGGCACGATCTCGCACACCCGGTCCGGGCGGCGCGGCAGGCACACCAGCGAGCATGCGGCAATCTGCGCGCGCGCCGCATCGGGTGAAAGCTTGCCCAGAAACTCCACCACGCTTTCCAGCCGCAGGCTGCGCACGCACGCTTCCAGCATATCGCGGGCGGTGCCATCGCCGATCAGCTTCACGGCTATGTCGGCGCCGCCTGCACGCAGCTGCGCCACGGCTTCGAGCAGCAGATCGAGCCCTTCATACGGCACCAGCGCGCCCGCATAGCCGATCGTGAAGCGGCTTGCCGGTTTCGCGGTGATGGCGGCAAAGGCGGCGCTGTCGATACCATTGGGCAGCACGGCAATCTTGCTGCGTTCAATGCCCCATTCGCTGCGCAGGAAATCCGCCAGCGGCTGCGAAATGGCATATACCCGGGTCGCGTTGCTCGCGACGAAGCGCTCAAGATCGAGCCCGAGCTGATAGCGTTCGCTTTGTTCAAACCCTTCCACGTTCGAAGCGCGGCTCAGTTCCCACAGGCCGCGCATCTCGAAATGAAAGGGAATGCCCAGCTGGCGCGCTGCGATCAGCGCGGGCAGGGCGTTCACGTGGTTCGACGCCGCATGGATCACGGCGACCTTGTTGGTTTTCGCCAAACGGCCAATCGCTGCCGCCGCCCGTTCGATATAGACATCGAGCGGCATGTCCTGCGCGGGCTGGCGGAAATGGTGATAAGTGATGCCGCCGTGTTCCGTGGTGGTTGAACCGGCAGTCTGGGTGCTGTCGCGCCGGTCCCATGGATATCCGGGGCGCGTGGCCACCGTCAGTTCGATCCCGGAATCGCGTAGTGCCGAAAGCAGCGCACCGGTACGCACCGAATAGCCGCTGACGTGATAGGGCTGGGCGCTGGCCGCCACATAGAGCATCGCGTTGGGCTTGGGCACATAAGGCGCCTTGCCGACATAGGGCAGCAGCGGCTTGATTTCGTAGAGATCGGCCAGCGCTTCGATCTGGGCCGCGCGCGTTTCTTCCGATGCGCTCAGCGCCGTTTCGCCCGCCAGTTCGCGCAGCATGCGTGCCGGCTCGACCAGTTGGCCGGCATCATACATCCGGAACGCAAGCCATTTGGCCCGCCAGGGATGCGGATCAGCTTCTTCGGCCAAGGCTGCGGCGCGCGCACAGGCCATCGGATCCTTGCTCTGCAAGGCGCGGGCGAGCGCGGTATAGGCCGAAGCGCGGCTCGGCCCCGGCAGCGCCAGGCGATCAATCATCGCGCACGCGGCGGCAAAGCCATCGGTCCCAAGGCGCGCCAAGAGAAGCGTGTAATCCTTGCCGCCCAGAGCCGACACGCTTTGCGCGCCGTGTGCGCGGCGGCGCAGGGCCAGTAGCTTTCCGGGCAGGCCGAAAAAGGCCTGAACCGATTTGAAGCCCTGCAGCAGCATCATGCCCAGCCGATAGGCGATGGATTGCTTCAGGGCGTTGGCCTGCCGTTCATAGGTGGCAAATGCGCGCTGCTGCGCTCGTTCGGAAATGTTGGCGCGGCGCTTTTCGCGCGCGGCTTCCGCCTCCGCTTCCGCCAGCCGGGTGGCGAGCCGGTTTCGTTCCGTCTCGCGGCGACCCAGTTCTCGCCGCAGCTCCTGCAGCTGCTTCTTGGCGCTGTCGAACTTGTCGCGCAGCTTGAGCTGATCAAGGTCTTGCCGCGCAATGTTCTCGCGCAGACCCTGGACGCAATCGCGCATCTCCTCGAGATCTGTTGCCAGCGCCTTGCGTTCGGTATTGGCGTGCGCCAGCCGGGTCAGCGTGTCGGCCTGTTCGGACGAGAGCTGGGCCACCTTGGCCTCGGCGGTCTTGAGCGATGACCGCGCCTTGGCGAGATCGGCGCGGGTGGCGGTCTGCTCGGCGGAAAGCTGGCCAAGCGCTGCCTCCGCCGTTTGCAGGCCAGCCTGCGCCGCGGCCAGTTCGGTCAGCGTCCCGGCCTGTTCGGCCGAAAGCCGGTCGATGGTATCTTCTGCCGCTTCCAGCGCCGTCTGTGCTTCGGCCAATTGCGCTTGCACGCTGGTTTGTTCAGCCGATTGCCGGTCGATTGTTCGCTCTGCGGCGTCCAGCGCGCTTTGCACGTCGTCCAGCAGCGCCAATACGCCGGTGTGTTCGGCAGAAAGCCGCTCGATGCTGCTTTCCGCTGCCGCGAGCGCACTTTGTGCCGCTGTCAGCTGCGCCGTTGTCCCGGCCAATTCGGCAGACGTTTCGGCCAGCGCGGCGGCCGTGGCTGCCTGCTCGTCCTTTGTCCCGGCCAGTTCGGTCAGCATCCTCTGGGTGGTTTCTTCCGCCGACTTGAACCCGGCCTGCGTCTTTGCAAGATCGAGCAGTGTCGCCGCTTGTGCCGCAGTCAGCCGTTCGACCGTGACATGGGCAGACTTGAGCGCGGCCTTGATATCGCCCGCTTCGGCCTGCACCGCCCGGAACGCGGCGCTCAGCTCGCCCGTCTCGGTCTGGGCCAGCTTGAGTGCGGCCTCCACCTCGGCGGCTTTGGCGAGGGCCGCCTTCATCGCGCCTTCGGCCGCGCTCTTGTCCAGCAGGGCGGCCTGCAGAGCCTGCGCTGCCGCTGCACCTGCCGTCTGCGCTGCGGCCAGATCGGCCTGTGCCCGGGTTTCGGCAGCCCGTGCGGTGTCCAGATCGCTGCGGCTTGCGGCCAGATCGGCCTCCAGCGCGCGCAGGGCTTTCGTGCGGGCGTCTGCAGCCGTTTTGAGGTCTGCGATGGTGGCGGTGTGTTTGGCGATGTCCTTCGTGCGGGCCTCAACCACCGCGCCGCGCTTCGCCATCAGCTCATAGTGGCGTTCCTGCGCCGCCAGGGCTCCGGCCGAGGTGATGCGCAACAATTCCTCCGCCGTGCGCGGCTGCGCCGCGGTGCCTTGCGCCACCAGATTGGCCACCATCCGGATATAGCCATCGGTCACGTCGATCTCGGAGACGGCGCAATCGCAGGCTTCGGCCATCCGCACGACATCGGCGGGCAGCAGGGTCACTTTGTGATCCTCATGCGGGTGAAGCCCGAACGGCGTTGTCAGCACGATCGTGCCGCCGGGCTTCAGCAGGCGCATGGCCGCGCGCAGGAAGCGGTCCGGCGCGGCCTGATGCTCGATCACTTCGCCGAGAATGGCCGTATCGTACCCTGTGTCATCCTCGAATTCATAGAGATCGCGGCGGTCCCAGCGAAGCCGTGCAGCAACCGCCTCAGTCTCGCGCTCCGCCGCTTCTGCGGCAAAGACAATGGCATCAGGATGCGAATCCAGCCCGGTGACATGGAACCCTTCCCGCGCGAGCAGAATAGCGGTGATGCCCTGGCTGCAGCCGATATCGATGATCCTGTTGCCCTGAACGCGCGAACACATCCAGTGGATGCGCTCGCGGGCAATCTGGCTGGCCTGCGGGGTGGCCACGGTCCCGTTGTAGAGTTCGCTGATCCGGTCGGCAGCAACCGGGTGCTCGGCCGCTTCGGGCTCGGTGGGAGATTTGCTCATCGTTTCGCCCTGTCGCTTGCCCTGTCGCTTGCCCTGTCGGTCACCCTGCCCGCTTGCCTGTCCGGTTAAAGGCCGGTGTGACTGCAGCAGTCAGGCAGCGTCGGTCCAGATACCACGGGTGTCGACAATCACAACGCCGTCACGCCGAGCGGGAACCTTGGCGCGGAAGCCGCGGTGATCGACCAGCAGCGCCCAGACGTCGGCCGTGGCGATGGCGTCCTCTGCGGAAACCAGCGCCACGCCAAGCTGCGCGAGGCGGCCGGGAAGCACGTCGATGTTGGGTTCGACTGCCATGATCTGGCCTGGCAGGGCGCCCGCCAGATGCTCGACGATCATCATCGCCGGGCTTTCGCGCATGTCGTCGATATCCGGCTTGAAAGCGAGGCCGAATGCCGCAACGCGCACGTCTGCCGGTGCGCAGCCGCGCGTGCGGGCCACTTCCTCGACTGCCGCCTCGACTTTGCCGATCACCCAGTAGGGCTTGCCATCGTTGACGATCCGCGCCGCGTGGATCAGGCGCGCTTCTTCGGGCGTGCGGTTCACGATGAACCACGGATCGACCGCGATGCAATGGCCGCCCACACCGGGGCCGGGCTGCAGGATGTTCACGCGCGGATGGCGGTTGGCCAGCGCGATCAGTTCCCAGACGCTGATGTCCAGCTTGTCGCAGATCAGCGAAAGCTCGTTGGCGAAGGCAATGTTGACATCGCGGAAGGCATTTTCGGTTAGCTTGCACATCTCGGCCGTGCGCGCGTTGGTGACCACGCATTCGCCGACCACGAAGACGCGGTAGAGATCGCAGGCCATCTGCGAGCAGCGCGGGCTCATCCCGCCGATCACGCGGTCGTTGTCGACCAGTTCGCGCAAAACCTGCCCGGGCAGAACGCGCTCGGGGCAATAGGCCACGCGAATGTCCGAAGCTTCGCCAGCGTGCTGCGGGAAGCTGAGATCAGGGCGTGCTTCGGCCAGCCATGAAGCCAGCTGCTCGGTCGCGCCGACCGGCGAGGTCGATTCCAGCACGACCAGATTGCCCTTGGCCAGCACGGGCGCAATCGCCTGCGCGGCGGCCTTGATATAGGAAAGATCAGGCTCATGATCGTTTTTGAACGGAGTCGGCACTGCGATCAGGAACGCATCGGCAGGTTCGGGCACCAATGTGGCGCGCAGATTGCCCTCGGTCGTTGCTGCATGGACCACGATGTCAAGATCGGGTTCGACGATGTGGACGCGTCCGCTGTTGATCGTCTCGACGGCGTGCGCATTCACGTCGACGCCAATGACCTCGATCCCGCGGGAGGCAAACACGGCTGCCGTTGGCAAGCCGATGTAGCCGAGGCCGATCACCGATATCCGCTTGAAAACCTGCCCTGCAGCTTCTGCGGGCGAGCTATTGTGTCTTGCTAAAGTCCTCATTCGAAATTCCCAAGCACCTTCTCGATACGCGCGCAAGCGCAACCGTCACCATAAGGGTTATGAGCGTAGGCCATGGCCTGATAAACTTCCGATATGTCCATGAGAGTCGTGACACCGGCAACGATTTCGCTCGTGCTCGTGCCCACGAGTTTCACTGTTCCAGCATCCACTGCTTCTGGGCGCTCCGTCGTATCGCGCATGACTAGCACCGGCTTGCCCAGCGATGGCGCTTCTTCCTGAATACCGCCCGAATCGGTCAGAATGATGAAACTGCGGTTCATCAGATAGACGAACGGCAGATAGTCCTGCGGCTCGATAAGGTGGATGTTTTCCACATCGCCCAGAATGCGCATCACCGGTTCGCGCACATTGGGATTGAGGTGGACCGGATAGACGAAATCCGCATCGGGATAGCGCCGCGCCAGCGTGGTGATCGCCTCGCAGATGCGTTCAAAACCGCCGCCGAAGTTTTCGCGGCGGTGCCCGGTCATAAGGATCAGCCGCGCCCCTTCGCGCAGCACCGGCGCGAACCGGGCGGCAAGCTCGGCGTTCAGCGCTGCGTCGGTTTCCAGCTTCTGGCGCACCCAGAGCAGCGCATCGATCACCGTGTTGCCAGTCACATGGATGCTGCCGGGCGCCACGTTTTCGGCCAGAAGATTGGCACGGGATTGTTCGGTGGGGGCAAAATGCAGGTTGGCGATGGCCCCGGTCAGCTTGCGGTTGGCTTCCTCGGGCCAGGGCGAGAGCAGATTGCCGGTGCGCAGCCCGGCCTCGACATGCCCGACCGGGATTTTCTGGTAATAGGCTGCCAGCGAGGTCGCCAGGGTGGTCGATGTATCGCCGTGCACCAGCACGATATCGGGCTGGAAATCCTGCAAGGGCGCCTCGATCCGGGTCAGGATCTCGCTCGTGATCCCCGAAAGCGTCTGCCCGGGCTTCATGATGTCAAGATCATAGTCCGGCACAATCTCGAACAAGCGCAGGACCTGATCGAGCATTTCGCGGTGCTGCGCGGTCACGCAGACGCGCGCGTCAAACCCTTCAGCGGCAGCGAGATGCTTGACGAGCGGGGCCATCTTGATGGCTTCGGGGCGAGTACCGAAAACGGTCAGAATGCGGCGTGTCATGATGAGGTTTGGTCCGTTTACAAGGCAAGAACGACGCGGGCACTGACCGCGATCTGATAGAGGATCTGCGTCAGGTCCTTGAACAGCTGGCGCGATTTGGAATCGGGCTTGGGCAGCACGAGGATGTCGTCCCCCGCACTGACCGAGCGCACGCTGCCCGTCACCTCATCGAACGAGCCATCCTGATGCGCCACGACAACCCGCTTGGCGCTGCCATGCTGGGTATAGCCGCCGGTCTGCTTGACGTATTCGTCGACCGACTGGCCGCGGCGCCAGGCAACTGCATTGGGAAACAGCACTTCTCCGCTGATCAGGACCAGCCCGTCGCGGCGCGGCACGCGCAGCACATCGCCGTTCTCCAGCAGGAGATCGTCACGCGCTCCGCCCGAGGCCAGCACGACTTGCCCGACGGGTTCGACCTGCCGCGCCCGCTCCACCCATTTCAGGATAAGATCGGCCTCCTGCGCGCGCAGCTTGGCAT
>JAIXYF010000453.1 GCA_027490345.1 Novosphingobium sp. | reverse complement strand
GTCTTCCACATGTCGGTGTGAAGCGCGCCGTGGTCGAACGGATTAATCCCGCGCGCCTGCGCTTCTGGGTTCTGGTAGACCAGCAGTTCCATCCCGCTTTCCGCCGCCATGCGCTCACGCAAGGCGTACATATCCCGGAATTTCCACGTCGTATCCACGTGCAGCAACGGGAACGGCGGCGGGCTGGGATAAAACGCCTTGCGCGCCAGGTGCAGCATCACGGCGCTATCCTTGCCCACGGAATAGAGCATCACGGGATTGGCCGCCTCGGCCACCACTTCGCGCATGATGTGGATCGCTTCGGCTTCAAGCCGCTGGATATGCGTGAGAGTGGACTTGGATAGGGGATCGGACATGGTTCTCTCCGCTGGAGCGGTCGGCGGAGGGGACAGATCGCTGAACGGGATTGACCGCGAAGCCCCCATATGGGAGCAACGCCGCATGCGTTTTCTACCGGCTGACCAACGAGAACTTTTTTTGCCCTTGATCGACGGCCTGCAGCAGACCCCGCCATGGGGCGTGTTCCTGCGCAATCTGGTGGCGCACACCCACGCACAGGCCGGATTCCTGATGATCAAGCTGAGCAATGCCCCCGCAGATCAGGAACCCACGGTCCTTCACGTGAACGCGCCCCGCACCGGCAGCGAAGCATCACTGGATAGCGGGCGGTTGTTCAGCCTCGGCCTCAAACCGCACAGCCGCATGCGCGCCGACCGTGTCTACAGCCTTGATGAAATGCTCGATTATGACCGGCCCGAGCATCTCGCGCAGCAACGCGCGGCGCTGGAGGCAAGCCGGGTTCGCTTCGGGCGATGGCTGCGCATCACCGCGCCGGGGGCAGGTGATGCCTGGCTCGTTCTGGTCAGCACACAAGAGGATTTCACCGCCTCGGCCGTTGCAACGCTGAGCGCGATGGCCCCGCCTTTTGCTGCGGCGCTGCGGATCTTAAGCAGCCTTTCTGCGCAGCAACTGCAAAGTGCCCTTGCGCAAAGCACGCTAGCACGCCTTGGCGTGGCCCAGATTGCCTTCGATGCCGTCGGGCGAATCCTTGCCGCGGATCCGGCAGCGGAACAGTTGCTGGGGCTTGCCGCCGAAGCTGATCCTGCCGCCGCGCGAAAGGTGCCAGTGGTTCCGGAACTTGCCCGCCAGATCGAAGCGCACTGCGCAGCGCTGGCCCAATCCCCCGCAGGCTCCCCCACAGGCTCCGCCACAGCGCTGCTCCTTGATGCACGGCGCGATCTGTGGCTGCTTTTGCGCAAGTCCGACCTCGCCCTTGTCGGCCCGCACGCCGCGCCAGCCGCGATCGGCACATTGCGCGTGCAAGGCCGCGCCAATGCCGCCGCCGCAATCGAAACCCTCGCAGCCGTGCATCGGCTTTCAAAGCGGGAAGCAGCCCTCGCCCACGCCATCGCGATGGGCGAACCCTTGATCGAAGCGGGGGCGCGGCTGGGGCTGACCCGAGAAACCGCGAGGAGCTATTCCAAGCGGATCTACGCCAAGACCGGGACCAGCGGGCAAGCAAGCCTCGCCCACAAGCTCATGTCCGGCCTCTCGGCGCTGTGCTGAATGCTTCCCCACGGGCAATGCCCCAGGCATCGCAACAATGGTTCGGGATTAAATCATGGCGGCTGGTGGTGGACAGGGCTAGATTCGAACTAGCGTACGCTTGCGCGGGCAGATTTACAGTCTGCTGCCTTTAACCACTCGGCCACCTGTCCACACCAGTGTTGCCGGTGCGGGGGCAAGCCCCCGATTGCGCACTGCGCTTCCTTGCAGAAACGCAGGCCTCCGGCCGAGTGAGGCGCCCCTTTGGCGAAGCGCTGGCCGCCTGTCAATGGCTCTCCTGTCAATAGTCTTGCCTGTCCATGGGGCGGCTGGCATGGGCGGCAAGGTACGCAAGCAACCACAGAAAGCCAAGCAATGGCCAAGCGCGAAGACACTGCCCCCACGAAACCGGAACGCAGCAAGCCGATGCGCGGCCGCGCCGGGCGGATGCAGGGCGGGCGCGGATCGGGCCGGGCCTCCACCGGTGCCGTGCGATTGTGGGGCCGCCACGCGGTTGAAGCTGCGCTCACCAATCCGGCGCGCAGTGCCAAAAAGCTGTGGGGCACGCGGGAGGCCATTCAGGCCATGCTCGATGATCATGATGCCGAACTGCCTCCTTCGCTCGCCGTGGAATATGCGCAGGCTGCCGATTTGGCGCGCCTGGTGGCGCGCGATGCGCCGCATCAGGGGCTGGTGCTGGATTGCCTCGCACTCGAAGATGTCGCCCTGCAGGACGTGCTGGAAAGTGCCGAGGGCCGCACACTGGTCGTTCTCGATTCGGTGACCGATCCGCACAATGTCGGCGCCATCTTGCGCAGCTGCGCGGCCTTTGATGTGGCGGCACTGATCACGCAGGATCGCAACGCGCCGCTCGAATCCGGCACGCTTGCCAAGGCCGCCTCGGGTGCGCTGGAAGTGGTGCCGTGGGTGCGCGTGGTCAATCTCGCCCGCGCGCTCGAACTCATGGCAGAAGCCGGCTACTGGCGCATCGGATTGGACGGCGAAGGCAGCGCGGTGTTTCCCTCTGCCGTGCCCAGCGGCCCGGTTGCGCTCGTGCTCGGCGCAGAGGGCGAAGGGCTGCGGCACAATGTGGCGCAGCACTGCGATGCCATCGCGCGGCTGCCAATTGCTTCTGCAGTGGAAAGCCTGAATGTTTCCAATGCAGCAGCAATTGCGCTCTATGCTGTGGCGACTCGGGGTGAGGCAGGCTGATCCAGCCGCCCTTCACCCCGCAACAGGGGGGACGGGCCATGATTGCCACATCGAAACGGGCCGCCACGCTGCTGGCCGCGGCCATGCTGCTGGTGCTGGCCGGCTGCATGGTCTTGCCGGGCAAGTTTGTCAGCGATCTCACGCTGCGCAAGGATGGCACCTTCACCTACCACTACAAGGGCGAGATCATTCTGGCCGCGCTGGCAGATGGCAAAAGGTCTGCCAAGACCGAGGAACTGCCCGCCCAGCCCTTTGAGCAGCAGCCCTGCACCGATCCCGCGACCGACGAGGCGCACGATTGCAGCGACGCCGAAATCGCCCAACAGCGCACCCGCTGGAGCGAAGAGCAGAAAGAGCGCAAGGCCGCCCGCACGAACGAGCGCGAGCAAGGCCGCAAGATGGCGCAGGCGTTTATGGGCGGGATCGATCCCGAAGATCCGGGAGCTGCCGAAGCCTTTGCCCAGCGCCTCGCCCGCCAGCAGGGCTTCACCTCGGTAGTCAGCAAGGGCAAGGGCAAGTTCGAGGTGGACTATTCCGCCACAGGCCGCCTCGATCATGATTTCAGCTTCCCGACGATCGAGCGCCTGCCGATGGTCATGCCGTTCGTGACCGTGATCCGGCGCAGCGATGGCACGGTGCGGGTTGATGCCCCCGCGTTCAGCACGGCCGCAGCCAATCCCGTCATGCCCGGGCTTGGCGCGATGGCCGGGGCGATGGGCGGCGCGGTGAGCGGGATGCAGGCCGGGCGCAAATCTGGCAGCAAGCCCGGCAGCGATGGCCCTCCGCTGGCCGAAGGCACGTTCACGCTGCGCACCGATGGCCAGATCCTGGCCAATAACACCGATGAAGGCCCCCGGGCAGAACCCGCCGGCGGTCTGTCCCGGCTCGATTGGAAGGTTGATCTGCGCACCAGCAGCGCGCCGACCGCGCTGATCAAGCTGGCCAAATAATTGGCGCGTGCGCCGCGCTGCGCTGCGCAAAGCCAGATCGGGCGAGGCAGGGACAAGGCGTGGCCGCATACCAAAAACGCCGCACCGACATCCCGGCGCGGCGTTTTTGGTGCGACATGTGCAGTGCAGCGGTACGGTGCGGACGGCGCGCAGCCGGCCGGCCCCGAGGCCAAGCTGCTCCGGCTTTAGTTGACAGCGTCCTTCAGGCCCTTGCCGGCCTTGAACTTGGGCTGCGACGAAGCCTTGATCGACATCGGTTCCCCCGTGCGCGGGTTGCGGCCCGTAGAAGCCTTGCGCTTGGCGACCGAAAAAGTGCCAAACCCAACGAGGCGCACTTCATCACCCTTGGCCAGCGCGCCGGTCACGCTATCGAACACGGCTTCAACCGCCTTCGTCGCATCACCCTTTGTAAGGCCGCTTGCATCGGCCACTGCGCTGATCAGATCGTTCTTGTTCATTGCGAAACCCCCATTGGCTTTTCTGCTGACAACCGGCTGCCTGAATCGAAATTCGGGACGAAGAAACAGAGCCGAGAAAGAATTGGCTGTCAAAGCCAAAAACGCGCCAAAACGCCTTATTCAGCCCGGAATCCGGCTTGCTTTCGACCGATCCGGCGGGACTGCGCAGCGATACCCCACAAAGGATGCAAACGAATGTTAATGCTGCACTCCAGCAGTGCAGCATGCCAATTCATGCTGCACTGCCAGATAGATCGGCTCAGTGTGCCGTTGGCGTGGCCACACCAGCCGCGAGCGGCGCTGCCGGACTGGCCGCCAGTTCATCCGCTTCGGTCCATTCTATCGCCTCGATCGGCGCGGTCAGCGCACGCGCCAGCACTTCGTCGACATGGCTAACGGGAATGATGTCCAGCTCCTCGCGGATGTTCGCCGGGATCTCGGTCAGATCCTTGCGGTTCTCTTCGGGGATCAGCACCGTCTTGATACCGCCGCGCAGCGCCGCGAGCAGCTTTTCCTTGAGGCCACCAATGGCCAGCACGCGACCGCGTAGCGTGACCTCACCGGTCATTGCAACATCGGCGCGCACCGGAATGCCGGTGAGGGTGGAGACCATCGCCGTCACCATGCCCACGCCCGCGCTTGGCCCGTCCTTGGGCACCGCGCCTTCGGGCAAGTGGATGTGCAGATCCTTGCGGTTAAAGATCGAAGGCTTGATGCCATAGCTCGGCCCGCGCGCCTTGACGAAGCTGAACGCCATCTGGACGCTCTCGCTCATCACTTCGCCCAGTTTGCCGGTCGTCTTCACTGCGCCCTTGCCGGGCACCGTTACGCTTTCGATGGTCAGCAATTCGCCGCCCACTTCGGTCCACGCGAGACCCGTCACCGCGCCGACCTGGTTTTCCTCGTCCGACATGCCGTGGCGGAACTTGCGCACGCCCGCGAAGTCAGCCAGATTTTCCGGCGTGATCGTGACAGCGGTGTCCTTCTTCTCCAGGATCCGCCGCAGCGCTTTGCGCGCCAGCCGCGCGATTTCGCGCTCCAGCGTGCGCACGCCCGCCTCCCGCGTGTAAAACCGGATCAGATCGCGCAAGGCAGACTGTTCCAGCGTGAACTCGCCGGTCTTGAGCCCGTGCGCCTCGATCTGCTTGGCGATCAGGTGGCGCTCGGCAATCTCGACCTTCTCGTCCTCGGTATAGCCTTCGAGGCGGATGATCTCCATCCGGTCAAGCAGCGGCCCCGGCATGTTGTACGAGTTCGACGTGGTGATGAACATCACGTTCGACAGGTCGTACTCCACCTCCAGGTAGTGGTCGACGAAGGTGTTGTTCTGCTCGGGGTCCAGGACCTCGAGCAGTGCCGAGGCCGGATCGCCCCGGAAGTCCTGGCCCATCTTGTCGATTTCATCCAGCAGGATCAGCGGGTTGGTCGTCTTAGCCTTTTTCAGCGCCTGAATGATCTTGCCGGGCATCGACCCGATATAGGTGCGCCGGTGCCCGCGAATTTCAGACTCG
>JAIXYF010000282.1 GCA_027490345.1 Novosphingobium sp. | reverse complement strand
CTGGAAATAGAGATCGCAGTTCTTGCCGATCCACGCGATCCGGTCCCCCTTCGCCACGCCGTGCGCGGCTAGGAAGGCGGCATAGCGGCGCGAGAATACATCAAGCTGTGCGAAGGTTGTCGTGCGGCCATCCTGCTGGTGCGACACGGCATCGGGCCGCTGTTCTGCCCAGTGCCGGAAAAACGCATCGAATGTCTCGAAACCTGCCGTCTCGCGCATGTGGTCATCCTCTTGCCGGTGTCGCTGGTTTCAGGCCAACCTGCTCACCGCCCGTTCACCTCCACTGCGGCAGGGACAAGGGGGAATGTGGCTGGCTCCGCGACTTAACCACCCGATTAAAGGGACAAGACCCATGGTACGCAAGGTTATTCTTTCGCTGGCACTGGCTGGCATACTGGTGGGGACGACGGCCTGCAAGACGGTGAAGGGCCTGGGCGGCGATATCCAGTCGGTCGGTCAGGCCGGATCGGACGTGATCAACAAGCGGCGATAGGCGTCACACGTTGCTAAGGCCTTCGGGGCGCTCACCAAACAGCTTGGCATAGCAATCCATTGCGTACTTGTCGGTCATCCCGGCAATGAAGTCTGCAATATGGCGGCTGCGCGCCGGTTCGCTGGCGGGCAGGCCTGCGTGCCAGCTTTCCGGCAGGTTTTCGGGCGCGGCGCGATAGGCGGCGAACAGCCGGGACACAACGGCGCGGGCGCGGCTTGCGGTCTCGACTTGCTCGGGATGCAAATAAAGCGTCTCGTACATGAAGGCCTTAAGCGAGCGCTCTTCCGCCGCCATGGCGGGGGAGAATCCGGCCAGCGTTCGCCCAGCGGCGCGCACCTGGGCCGCGCTGCGCACGCCGCTTTCCTTCAGCCGCTGCTGCGTTTCGGCGATCACATCATTGACCATGCGGCCGATCTGTCCGCGCACCAGTTCGCGCAGCAGCCGATCACGCGGGGCGCCGGGAAAGCGCGCCTCGATATCACGCCACTGCGCTTCGAGCGACGGCAGGCCAAGCAGCGTATCGAGCGTGAGAAACCCGGCGCGCAGGCCATCGTCGATATCGTGGTTGTCATAAGCGATGTCATCAGAGATCGCGGCCACTTGCGCTTCCAGCGAAGCGTGCTGCGCAAGCTCAAGCGGATACGCGGCATCCAGCTCAGCCAACGCCCACGTCGGCGCGGTGACCGGGCCGTTATGTTTGGCGAGGCCTTCGAGCAGTTCCCACGTCAGGTTGAGCCCGTCGTGCCGGGGATAGGGGCTTTCCAGCCGCATCAGGACGCGCAGCGTATTCGCGTTGTGATCGAAGCCGCCACATGTCGCCATCGCCTCCTCAAGCGCATCTTCTCCGGCATGGCCGAAGGGCGGATGGCCGATATCGTGAGCAAGGCAGAGCGCTTCGGTCAGGTCTTCGTCGAGCCCCAATGCGCGGGCGATGACGCGGCCGATCTGCGCGACTTCGAGGCTATGCGTGAGGCGAACGCGGTAATGATCGCCATCGGGCGCGATGAACACCTGCGTCTTGTGGCGCAGGCGGCGAAAGGCGATGGAATGAATGATCCGGTCGCGGTCGCGCTGGAACACGCTGCGCGGTCCGCGCGCGGTTTCCCCGGCCAAGGCAAACTCGCGCCCGCGCGATCCCGCCGGTTCGCAGGCCCAAGGCGCACGCTCCGTCATTTCGTGATCGCCACGATGGGTGGGAATGTCTGGGAAAAGCGCATGGCGCGCCCTAGCCCGGCTTCCTCTCGGGCGCCAGACCGGTGGCGCATAGCAGTGCTGATCCGACGGTGACTTCGATCAGCTCGCGGTCACCCACCCGCCGCACGGTCATGACATAGTCCGCGATCGAACGCTTGGGAGCCTGCAGCGCCTGCAGCTTGCGCAGCTGGCCAAGCGTGAGCCGGTCGGTCATCCGGTCCGCCATGCAGGCGGCGTTGGGCTGTGAGAGGCCGGCATCCATCAGCGCCGAACGGACGCGGCCCTCGGCCAGCTTGGCCGGGGTGCAGCCCGCCAGCAGCATGGCTGGCAAGGCTGCGATACCCAGCGCGCACCGCATTAGTGTGCAAGCGCCTTGTTGATGTCCTCGACCATCTTCTTGGCGTCGGCGAGGAGCATCATTGTCTGGTCCATGTAGAACACGTCGTTGTCGACGCCGGCATAGCCGACCCCGCCCATCGAGCGCTTGATGAACATGACCGTCTTGGCCTTGTCGACGTCGAACACGGGCATGCCGTAGATCGGCGAGGACTTGTCGGTCTTCGCCGCCGGGTTGACCACGTCGTTCGCGCCGATGATGAACGCGACGTCGGCCTGCGCGAACTCGCCGTTGATGTCTTCGAGTTCGAAGACTTCATCATACGGCACGTTCGCTTCGGCGAGCAGCACGTTCATGTGGCCGGGCATGCGGCCCGCGACCGGGTGGATGGCGTATTTGACGTTGACGCCGGACTTCTTGAGCAGATCGCCCATTTCGCGCAGCACGTGCTGGGCCTGCGCCACCGCCATGCCGTAGCCCGGGATGATGATGACGGTTTCGGCTTCCTTCATCAGATAGGCTGCGTCTTCCGCCGCGCCGCGCTTCCAAGGACGCTGGACCTTGGCCGCGCCGCCGCTGCTGGCTTCCGGGGCTGCGCCGAAGCCGCCCGCGATCACCGAGATGAAGCTGCGGTTCATCGCCTTGCACATGATGTACGAAAGGATCGCGCCCGACGAGCCAACCAGCGCGCCGGTGATAATCATCGCGGTGTTGTGGAGCGTGAAGCCCATCGCCGCCGCCGCCCAGCCCGAGTACGAGTTGAGCATCGAGACGACGACCGGCATGTCCGCGCCGCCGATCGGGATGATGAGCAGGAAGCCGATCAGGAACGAGAGCGCGGTGATCGTGGCCAGCACCCAGGGGCTCTGGTCCACGGTGAAATAGGCAGTGAGGCCCAGGATCGCGACCAGCGTGCCGAGGTTGATGACATGGCGGCCCGGCAGCATGATCGGCGCGCCGCTCATGTTGCCGTTGAGCTTGAGGAAAGCGATGACCGAACCGGAGAAGGTGATGGCACCTATCG
>JAIXYF010000333.1 GCA_027490345.1 Novosphingobium sp. | reverse complement strand
GGCATTGTCGACGGCATTTCCGCGCCCGGCCTGACGGTTGATCTCAAGGCCGAGATGGACGTCATCGTCGTCGTCTCCAATTGCCCGCAGATCAACAACCCCTGCAACGGCTTCAACCCGACACCCGTGCGCATGATCGTCGCGGCATGAGTCCACAGCCCTTGTTCACCACCGTACTCATTGCCAACCGGGGCGCCATTGCCACCCGGATCATCCGCACCTTGCGCCGCATGGGGCTGCGCTCGGTCGCAGTCTATTCGGAAGCTGACGCAGGCTCGCTCCATGTCACGGAAGCAGACGAAGCGGTGTGCATCGGCGGCGCGCGGCCCTCTGAAAGCTACCTCAATGTCGAGGCGATCCTCGCTGCCGCCAAGGCCACCGGCGCAGGCGCGATTCACCCCGGCTATGGCTTCCTCGCCGAGAACACCGATTTTGCCGAGGCCTGCGCTGCTGCCGGGATCGTGTTCATCGGTCCCACGCCAGACAACATCCGCCAGTTCGGCCTCAAGCACAGCGCACGGGCGCTGGCCAAGGCGCACGGCGTGCCGCTCGCCCCCGGCTCTGATCTGCTGACGAGCGAGAAGGACGCCCTCGCCGCTGCCAACGAAATCGGCTTTCCGGTCATGCTCAAGGCCACTGCTGGCGGCGGCGGCATCGGCATGCGCGTGTGCGAAACGCAGGCCGATGTGCAGGAAGGCTTCGCCACCGTTGCGCGCCTCGGCCAGAGCAATTTCGGCGATGCCGGCGTGTTCCTCGAACGCTATGTGCGCCGCGCGCGCCATGTCGAAGTGCAGATCTTCGGTGATGGCGAAGGCCGGGTCGTCGCGCTTGGCGAACGCGATTGTTCCCTCCAGCGCCGCAACCAGAAGGTCGTGGAGGAAGCCCCCGCGCCGCTACTTCCCGAACATGTCCGGCAAGACCTCTATGCGGCCGCGATCCGCTTGGGAGAGGCCGCGCGCTACCGCTCTGCCGGGACAGTCGAATTCCTCTACGACGCCGAGCGGCAACAATTCTACTTCCTCGAAATGAACACCCGCCTGCAGGTCGAACACGGCGTGACCGAGATGGTCATGGGCCTCGATCTCGTCGAATGGATGGTGCGCGGCGGCGCGGGCGATTTCAGCTTCCTCAATAGTGCGCCCACCGCGCCCAGCGGCCATTCGGTGCAGGTCCGCCTCTATGCCGAAGACCCAGCGCTCGATTACCGGCCCACTTCGGGCACGCTGACTGCGGCGGAATTTCCCGCCGATATCCGCACCGAAACGTGGGTTATGGCGGGCAGCGAAGTCAGCGCCTGGTATGATCCCATGCTCGCCAAGCTGATCGTCCATGCGCCCACGCGCGAAGCAGCCGTCACTGCCATGCAGAAAGCGCTGGCCGAAACGCGCCTCGACGGCATCGAGACCAACTTGCGCTGGCTGCGCGATGTTGTCCGCACGCCCGCCTTCACCAGCGGCGAGGTGTCCACTCGCGTCCTCGATACCATTGCCTATACCCCGCGAGCGTTGCGGGTGATCAGCGGCGGCACAGCCACCACGGTGCAGGATTGGCCGGGCCGCCAGCGCCTCTGGGCCGTCGGCGTGCCGCCTTCGGGGCCAATGGACGATCAGTCTTTCCGCCTTGGCAACCGCCTTTTGGGCAATCCCGAAGGCACCGCCGGGCTCGAACTGACTCATTCCGGCCCCACCCTCGCCTTCACTGCCCCGGCGCGCATCGCGCTCACGGGCGCAGACTTCGGTGCGACGCTCGATGGCGTCCCCGTGCCCATCGGGCAGGCGGTTCCCGTCGCCGCCGGGCAAACCCTCGCGCTGGGCCGCGCCTCGGGCGGCGGTATGCGCGGCTATCTCCTGTTTGCGGGCGGCCTCGATATCGCCCCCTATCTCGGCAGCCGCGCCACGTTCGAGCTGGGCCAGTTCGGCGGCCATGCCGCGCGGCGGCTTGTCGCTGGCGATGTCCTCCACTTCGGCGATGAACCCGCCAAAGCCGCCCTCCCCGCCACCGCGCTCCCGCTGCTTGGCTCCGAATGGACCCTGCGCGTCCTCTATGGCCCCCATGGCGCGCCGGATTTCTTTACGGATGGCGATATCGCGATGATCGTCGCCGCCGAATGGCAGGTACACTATAACTCGAACCGCACCGGCGTGCGCCTCATCGGCCCCAAGCCGAACTGGGCGCGCAAGGACGGCGGCGAGGCCGGGCTTCACCCCTCGAACATCCACGACAACCCTTATGCCATCGGCGCGGTCGATTTCACGGGCGACATGCCGATCATCCTTGGCCCCGATGGCCCATCGCTGGGCGGCTTCGTCTGCCCCTTCGTAGTCATCGCCGCAGACCGCTGGAAGCTGGGCCAACTCGTCCCCGGTGATCGCCTGCGGTTTGCTCCGGTCACCATCGCCGATGCCGCGGCTGCCGATGCAGACCAGCAGCGCCTGCTCAATAAAGGCACGCTCCCCGGCCCGGTGCCGGATCGCCCGATTGCCCGCCTCTCACCGATCCTCGCCGAAACCCCCGAGGCGGGAGGCCGCCCGCGCACGATCTACCGCCAGCAGGGGGACCGCAATATCCTCGTCGAATACGGCCAGATCGTGCTCGATATCGAGCTGCGCATCCGAGTCCACGCGCTGATGGTGGAGCTTGAGCGTCAGGCCCTGCCCGGCGTCATCGATATCGTCCCCGGCATCCGCTCGCTGCAGCTCCATTTCGATGGGAAGGCGTTGGATCAGGCCTCTGCGCTGGCCTCCCTCATCGCCGCCGAGGAACGCCTTGGCGATCTGGCCGATTTCACCATCCCCAGCCGCGTGGTCCACCTGCCGCTCTCGTGGCGCGATCCGGCCACGCTGGAAACCATCGAGAAGTACATCGCCGCCGTGCGCGACGATGCCCCGTGGTGCCCGGACAACATCGAATTCATTCGCCGCATCAACGGCTTGCCCGACGTGGCAGCGGTGGAAAACTTGATCTTCGAGGCCAACTACCTCGTCATGGGCCTCGGCGACGTCTATCTTGGCGCGCCCGTTGCCACCCCGGTTGATCCGCGCCACCGCCTTGTGACGACGAAATACAACCCCGCGCGCACCTGGACCCCGCCCAATGTCGTTGGCATCGGCGGCGCCTATATGTGCATCTACGGGATGGAAGGCCCGGGCGGCTACCAGCTGTTCGGGCGCACCGTGCAGGTCTGGAACACCTACGCCAAAGCAACAGGGGGGCAGACCGACGCCTTCACCGAAGGCAAGCCGTGGCTGCTGCGCTTCTTCGACCAGATCCGCTTCTATCCCGTCAGCGCCGAGGAACTGACCGAATGGCGCCGCGATTTCCCCGCTGGCCGCCGCGCGCTGACGATCGAACCGAGCGAGTTCCGCCTCGCCGACTACCGCGCCTATCTCGCTGAAAACGCGGATGCCATCGCCGCGTTCGAGGCCAACCGCCAAGCCGCGTTCGATGCCGAGCGCGCCGATTGGCAGGCGCGCGGCGAGTTTGACCGCGTGACCGATCTGGCCGAAACCGATGCGCCCGCGATGGGCATAACGCTGGTGCCCGATGGCACCGATCTGATCGAAGCGCCTTTCGGCGGCAGCGTGTGGAAGCTGCTTGTTTCCGCCGGAGACGCGGTGCAGGCAGGCGATACCATCGCCGTGATCGAGGCAATGAAGATGGAATGCCCGGTCGAAAGCCCCGGCACCGGCACGATCGAGGCGCTCTATATCAAGGAGAAGCAGTCGCTCCAGCCCGGCTCTCCGATGCTTGCGCTGCGGAGGACGGTATGAACGCCGCCCAGATCGCCGCTGCAGTCCAATCCGGCGAAACAACCGCCGTCGCGCAAGTCGAAGCCACCCTTGGCCGCATCGCCGCCTATGATGGCATCCAGCCGCAGATCTGGATCAGCCGCGCCAAGCCCGAGGCCATCCTCGCCGCCGCCCGCGCCGTCGATGCCCGCGTGGCAGCAGGCGAGCACCTGCCGCTGGCCGGCGTGCCTTATGCCGCGAAAGACAACATCGACGTCACCGGGTTCGAAACCACCGCCGCCTGCCCCGCTTTCGCCTATCGGCCCGAAGCCTCTGCCACCGTCACGGCGCGCCTCGCCGCCGCCGGGGCGATCTGCATGGGCAAGACCAACCTCGATCAGTTCGCCACGGGTCTTGTCGGGGTGCGCAGCCCCTATGGCATTCCGCGCAATGCCTTCAACCGCGCCTATGTCAGCGGCGGCTCCAGTTCGGGCTCGGCCGTAGCGGTCGCCGCCGGGCTCGTGCCCATCGCGCTTGGCACCGATACGGCGGGTTCTGGCCGCGTCCCCGCCGCGTTCAACCACCTCGTCGGCTTCAAGCCCACCAAGGGCCGCTGGAGCACATCGGGCGTCGTCCCCGCCTGCCGCTCGATCGATTGCGTCACCGTCTTCGCGCAGACCACGGCCGAGGCCGCGCTGGAAGACAGCGTCCTGGCCGCATTCGATCCCGCCGATCCTTGGTCGAAGCCGCTCGCCAATCGGGCACTCACCCCGCGGCGCATCGGCGTGCCGCTGCGCCGCCAACGCCAGTTCTTCGGCGACGCGGAATCCGAATACTTCTACAGCCGCGCGCTGGACACCCTGGCCAGCTTTGCCGAGATCGTCGAGATCGACATCGCACCGCTGCAGGAAGCCGCGCAGCTGCTCTACGGCGGCCCCTGGGTCGCCGAACGCACCGCTGCGATGGCGCAGATCCTGAAAACCAACCCCGATGCCGTCGATCCAACCGTCCGCGCCGTGGTCGAAGCCGGGTGGGACAAGACCGCGGTCGAAACCTTCAACGGCATCTACCGCCTCGCCGAACTGAAGCGCCACGCCGATCTCATGTGGGGTGAGCTGGATGCGCTCGCCTTCCCCACCACCGGCACGACCTACCGCGTGGCCGAACTTGCCGCTGCCCCTATCGCGCTCAACAGCAACCTTGGCGCCTATACCAATTTCGTGAATTTGCTCGATATGGCCGCGCTCGCCGTGCCCGCAGGCACGCGCCACAATCGCACCGGCTTCGGCATCACCCTTATCGGCCCCGCTGATACCGACCGCGCGCTGCTTGATCTTGCCGACGCGTACCTGGCCGAGGCCAGCCTTGCCCCGCCGCCCAAGCTTGATCTCGCCAAGAATCCGGAGTGCCACATGCAGACCGTCAAACTCGTCGTCGTCGGCGCACACCTCAAGGACATGCCGCTCCACTGGCAGCTCACCTCGCGCGAGGCCACGTTCGTGGAAGCCACCCACACCGCGCCCACCTACCGGCTCTATGCCATGGCCGACAGCGTGCCGCCCAAGCCTGCACTGGTCCACAGCCCCGAAGGCGCGGCGATTGCGGTCGAAGTCTACGAACTGGGCGTTGCCGAGTTTGGCAGCTTTACGGTCGAAGTCCCCGCCCCGCTCGCCATCGGCACGGTCACGCTGGCAGACGGCACCAGTGTAAAAGGGTTCGTCGCCGAACCGCGCGCGCTCGCAGGCGCGGAAGACATCACGCATCTTGGCGGCTGGCGCGCTTATATCGCACAGAAGAACTGAAGGAGCATGGCCATGCGAACCCTCAAGACGCTGCTGCTTGCCGCAGCCCTCCTGCCCGTAGCGGCCCATGCCGAGGCCCCGCCCATGCCCCACGTGCAAGTCGTCCCCGGCTTCGCGGATTTCTTAGCCATCGATGGCGAAACCGTCTGGGCCACCAACAAGGGCCGGGTCGAGCAGTGGTCGGTGAAGGGCAAGAAGGCCGAGGCGCCGATGGGCCGCCCCTGCGGCGGCATGAGCATCGACTTCGGCTCGCTATGGGTCGCCGATTGCCCTGAAAACGCTGTCAAACGCATCGACATCAAGACTGGCAAGCTCCTGGCCGTGATCTCTACCGGCATTGCCAACCAGCAGGAAGGCGAGCTCAACACCGTCACGGGCGCAGGCTCCGCGTGGGTCGGCTCGGACGCCAGCGGCAAGGTCGCCCGCATCGATCCGGCCACCAACAAAGTCGCCGCCACCATCGCGGTCGCCCCCGGCACCTGGTATCTCAGCTACGGCCTCGGCGCGCTCTGGGCCGTGAGCGCGAAGGAGCAGCTCCTCCAGCGCATCGATCCGGCCACCAACACGGTCACCGGCACCGCGCCGCTTGGCAAGATGCCCGGCTTCCTTGTTGCGGGCGAAGGCGCGGTCTGGGTGCAGGAACAGGGTGATGGCACTGTCGCGAAGATCGATCCCGCCACAATGTCTGTCACCGCGCGGATCAAGGTGGGCGACAACCTCAAGTGGGGCGATATTGACACCGGCGCGGGCAAAGTCTGGCTGCGCACCACCGACGATCAGGAGTATGTGGTGATCGATGCGGCCACAAACGCGATCCTTGCCCGCATCGGCAAACCCGCCGGCAGCGGCGCACTGCGCTGGACGGCGAAGGGCGTGTGGACCTCCGCGCACGACGTGCAAACGCTGACATGGTGGCCGCACCGCTAGGGGCCCAACACGCTGGAAGTGCGGGTGGCGAACCTGTGGATCAACCGGCTGATCGGTGATGCGCCGCTTCGGTCCTCGGGCCTGACCGGGCCCGTCACGGTGAACGTGGAGCGCTGAACCTCATCACATCACTGCGAGGTTCTGGTTGGACCAGCCAAGCCCTCAGTGCAGCTTCAAGCGGGGCCGCACGATCTGGTTCACATGGCCAATCACGATCAGCATGATCCCCCGCCACCAGCCGTGAATGGCAATCAGGTGCATCCGGTAGAGCGACATGTAGACCATGCGCGCAATGCGCCCTTCGACGAACATGCGCCCGCCAACGAGGTTGCCCATCAGACTGCCCACGGTGGAAAACCGGCTGAGCGATACCAGCGAACCATGGTCGCTATAGGTAAAGTCCTTCAGCGGCTGCCCGGCCTGCGCGCGGACCAGATTGGTGAAGATCAGGCTGGCCATCTGGTGCGCAGACTGCGCACGCGGCGGCACCGGGCGTTCCTTGCCGGGCAGCAGGCACGAAGCGCAATCGCCCAGAGCAAAGATCCGGTCATCGGTTTCGGTCTGCAAGGTGGGCCGCACCAGGATCTGGTTGCCGCGGGTCAGCGCCAGATCGCTCATCGTCTTGATTTCCTCGGCGCCCTTCACACCCGCCGCCCACACGATCAGGTCCGCATCAATCACTTTGCCGTCACCAGTATGGACTGCGCGGTCCTCCAGCTTGACCACTTGGGTGCGTTCCAGCACCCGCACGCCCAGCTTCGTCAACTCCTCGCGCGCGGTCGTCGCCAGCGCTTCATCCAGCGCGGGCAGGATGCGCGGGCCGGCTTCGAGCAGCGAAACCTCCAGCTTGGTCTCGTCGAACACCTCAAGCCCATAGTGCCGCAGCGCGCCGGCCGCGTTATAAAGCTCGGCCGCGAGTTCCACACCGGTCGCGCCGCCGCCGACAATGCTGACGCGCACCCGCGCATCGGGATTGCCGGTGTGGTGCGCGTGGTTGGTGCGCAGGCAGGCGTTGAGCAGCTTCTGGCGGAACTTGTCCGCCTGCGGCCGGTCCTCAAGGAACATCGCGTGTTCGCGCACGCCCGGCACGCCGAAATCGTTGGAAATCCCGCCGATGGCCAGCACGAGATAGTCATAGCGGATGGTGTGCCGCCCGATCACTTCCTCGCCGCGCTCATCCAGCAGCGGCGCGGTGGTGATGATCCGGTGTTCGCGGTCGATGCTTTCGATGCTGCCCTGAAAGAACCGGTAGCCCCAGCGCACCGCGTGGCCGCCATAACCCACTTCATCAAGATTGGCATCGAGCGAGCCTGCCGCCACTTCATGCAGGAGCGGCTTCCAGATATGCGTCAGGTTGCGGTCGATCAGGATGATATCGTGCTTCTTGCGCCCATACTTCGCGCCCAGCTTGCGCACGAGTTCAAGCCCGCCCGCACCGCCGCCCACAACGACAATCTGTGTCTTCTGATCCGGCACGCGCATTTCCCCCTGCGCAAGCGAACAGCGCGAATGGGCCATGCCAGAAACAGGCCGGAAAGAGTAGCCTGTCTGTTCGGGAAGCGCCGATTTCAGGCCTTCGCGTGGCCGCCCAGCGTGTCGGCAAACCAGTCGGCAATGTAATCATTGCCAAAACTCATGTTGTCTGCCCCCACATGTTCCACCCCGCCTTCGCGCGGAGTGAAGATTTTCAGTTCGCGGCGCGGTGAATTGATCAGTTGGGCATAGCTCTGGTGGGCATAGTCCACGCTGATCTGGCGGTCAGTCGCGCCATGAGTCACCAGAAACGGCACCTTGATCCGATCGAGGTGACCATTGAGGTTCATGTCGTTGCTCTTCGCCAGGAAGTCCTCGTGGTCCTTCGCGCCGAAGACCCAGTAAACGTGGCCCCAATAATGCGGCACCGGGTTCTCGCCCTCGCGCGCCATGCGCTTGTCCTGCACTTCGCGCCAATTGTGGTTCGCGCCCCAGGCTGCGCCGCTGGCAAAGCGCGGTTCATAGGCCACCGCGCGCGGCGCAAAGTGGCCGCCCAGTGAAATGCCGGTCATGCCGATCCGCTTGGGATCAACTTCAGGCTGCGTTTCCAGCCAATCGACCCACTTCGAGGCCCAGTTTTCCGAATAAGGCGTCGCGTTCAGGCCCTGCAGCCGCAGCGCCTCGCCCGTCCCCGGCTGATCGACGCACAGCGTGTGAATGCCGCGCTTGGCCAAGGCTTCCGGGAAGCCGCCCAGCCACAGCATTTCCTTCATGCTGTCCAGCCCGTTGCAATAGACCACGCAAGGCGCGGGGCCGTCGACATCGGCGCGGTGGAAGTACGCGACAATCGTCTTGCCCTCGTAGGGAATCTCGACCCGCTCCACCGGATCACCGGCAAACCGCGTGCCGCGCTGAAAACTGTCCAGCGCCTTGGCATAAGTCTGCTCGCGCCCGGCCGATCCATGCGCCTGCATCCGCTCGCCGGTCAGGTAATAGATCGTCGCGCGCTTCAATTTGGTTCCGGCAGAATATTCCCGGCCCAGCGCCAGGTCTTCTTCCGCAAGGCCCACCAGCTTGTCGGCCATCTTGACCCATTCGGCCATGAATTCGGCCGTGCCCGCGTCTGCGCCGCTTTGCGCATTGGCGAGCAGCGGCTCGATCATGTCGACGATTTCGCCGATGCGCCCGCCGTTTTCCATCGCGATGGCGACAGAGAGGTTCCAGATGTAGTTGGGAAAAGGCTGAAACAGCGCCATGGCTCAAACTCCCGCCGGCTGGAACAGCGCCGCATCGGGCGCGGGGTGCGGCATGGTCTGCGGGCCGCCGACGCCAGTGCCCCACTGGTCCATGATCTCGGGCGCGGGCGCGATCACTTGCGCCTGATGGTTCTCGTAATCGACCTTCTCCAGTTCGGCGGTATATTCCACCGCGAAGCCTGCGGGCGTGGTGAAATAGCTGAAGGTGTTGTT
>JAIXYF010000295.1 GCA_027490345.1 Novosphingobium sp. | reverse complement strand
GTGGACGAGCAGGTGATGAACTTCGTCTCGATGCACGGCTGGCACCGCATGGTCGGCGTGATTGCGCGCAATATCGAGAGCGGCGAGTTCGAGAAGCTGCTGGAAAATATCCCGCTGCCTGATCAGCGCAAGAAGTGGGCGACGGCGCGGTCCGGCTTTTCCGAGGCCGATCTCGCCAATGCCACGGCCAAGATCGAATACGCGGTCGGCAAGGTGGAGCAGCAACTGGCGGAAACGCCGTGGCTGGCGGGTGAGACCTACACGCTGGCGGACATCAACTTCTATTCGCATTGCGGACTGATGGTGGAGCGGATGTTCCCCGAAATGGAGATTGCGAAGCGCGCCCCGCGTCTGGTGGAATGGCGCGAGCGGATTACCGCAAGGCCGGGCATGGCAGCGGCGCTGAAAAGCGAGGACCGCACCGCCCCGGGACTGCGGGTCTGGTCGGGGCATGTGCGCTGATGGCCGGGTTCGTGCTGATCCACGGGTCTTGGCACGGCGGCTGGTGCTTTGATCCTGTTGCAGCATTGCTGCGCGCACGGGGGCACACTGTGGTTGCGCCGACCCTTCCCGCTATGGGCGGATCGGCAGAGGAAATGGCTGCCATCACGCTGGGTGAATGGGGTGAGTTTGCTGCGCAGCATTGCCGCGATCTGAGGGCGCAGCTCGGCGGTGCGCCGGTCGTGCTGGCAGGCCACTCGCGCGGCGGACTGGTGGTCAGCACGGCAGCGGAGCGTGACCCTTCGGCCATGGATGCGCTCGTTTACATCTGCGCGATGATGCTGCCTTCGGGAAGTTCGCGTGCCGAGTTCAAGACATTGGAAGAGCCCAACCCGGCGTTCGATGCGATCATCAGCAAAGTGCAGGGCGGGGTGGCGACTGTGGTCGATCCGGCGCGCGCCGGGCCGGTTTTTGCGCAGCTTTCGCCGCCAGAACTGGTTGCCGCCGTGCTGCCGCGGCTGGTGGCAGAGCCGCATGGTCCGCGGTCTGAGCCGCTGGCGCTGACGGCGGAGCGCTGGGGCAGCTTGCCGCGCATGTATGTGGAATGCACGGAGGACCGCACGATCCCGATTGCCAGCCAGCGCCGGATGCAGGCGATGAGCGCCGGCGCGCGGGTGGTGACGCTGGATGCCGATCACAGCCCCTACCTTTCGCGCCCGGTGGAGCTGGCGGACGCACTGGAAGCGGCTATTCCTGCCTGACGGAGCACGTGCGATGCGCGAAGTACGGCTGAGTCCGCAGGGCGATTTCGATAACGCGGCGCGCCGCTATGCGCATATCACCGCACATCCGCTGACTGCCGCGATGGGTGCGGAGATTTCCGGAGTGCGGCTGGGGCATGACCTTGCCCCCGAGGCGTTCGAGGAAATCCGCGATGCATTGTGGCGGCACAAGATGGTGTTCCTGCGCGGGCAGAACCTCACCCATGCCGAGCATGAGGCGTTCAGCGCACGGTTCGGGCCGTTTGCGGTGGATGCCTATACGCAAGGGGTGGCGGGGCACCGCAATGTCCATCCGCTGATCAAGGAAGCGGACACGAAGACCAAGGCGCTGTTCGGCAGCGGCTGGCACACGGATTCGCCGTTTCTCGACGAGCCGCCTTCCGTCACGATTCTGCGCGCGGTGGAAGTGCCGCCCTATGGCGGGGATACCGTCTGGGCCGATGCGCAACTGGCCTGGCGGATGCTCAGCCCCGCAATGCAGGCCATGCTGCGCCCGCTGAAAGTGCATATGTCGGCCGAGGCGAACATGCTGACGCAGGAGCGGATCAGCGGCAAGCCGATGGCCTTTGCCAATGAGGACCGGCGCACGGCGGCCATTCGCGGCAATTTCCACCCGCTGGTGCGCACGCATCCCTTCACCGGGCTGCCCTCGCTCTATGTGGACGAGGCCTATGCCGTGGGAATCGAGGGGATGACCGAGGACGAAAGCCGCCCGATCCTCGATTTCCTGACGCGGCATATCACGCAGGCCGGCTTCACCTGCCGCCTGCGCTGGGAGCCCGGCATGATCGCGATGTGGGACAACCGCGCCGCGCTGCATCTGGCGCCGAATGATTATGACGGGTTCCGGCGGGAGATGTATCGGACAACGATGGCGGGGGAACGGCCGGAGTAGGGGGCTCGCTCTTGTCACCACGGACCGGACTTGATCCGGGGTCCCGCTGTTTCTGCAGGTGCCCGGTTCTCCGCAGGAAGCCTAACCCCGGATCAAGTCCGGGGTGACGAGAAGGCTGGCTGGAACGCAACGAGTTAAGTGGCGTTCCTGTTGGCAAAGATGACCTCACCCTCTGGCGTGTCATCGAAGACCAATTCCACAGCATACGTCCCGCTTCCGGCAGAACTATTAGCATTGTCTGAGACAAAGATATGGCGCGCACAGGATCTGAAGGTGCGGGATTCAAAGACTACTCTTGTTCCCTGCCAAACATTCAATCTCCGCACACAGCCCATCGCTTGTCTCGGTCCGGTGTCGATCAAAATACCTTGATGATTGACCGAGTAAGTCGGCGCGCCTTGCCCAGAACACGAGGCGGAGATCAGGGCCAAACTGGCTAAATGCAGTCTTCCAGACATTCGGCCGATTTCCGCTCAATCCCCGAAGAAATTGAGTTCCAGCAGGACGTTGTTCGGATCGCTCACGAAAATCTGCCTGAGGCCGATGGCGTCCACGGTGTTGCGCTGGAACGGGGTGCCCAGTGCCTCCACGCGCGCCATCAGTTCGTCGTAGCCTGAGCAATTCAGCGCCACGTGGTGCACCGCGCCAGTGAGGGCGCCGGGTTCGACGTGGCGGTCGAAGGCGCGGGGGCAATCCACCGAGTTGATGTGGACGATGGCCTTGCCGCCGGCGTCGTACATCCACTGCGCGGTTTCGGGTGTCAGCGGCGGGGGCGCGTTGCGGCGTTCGAGGTTGAGCAGCGCCTTGTAGAACTCGGCAGTCTCGTCGAGCTTGTCGGTGATCACGTTGACATGATCGAGCCAGTTGACCTGCATTGTTCTCTCCCAAGTGCTGCGGGCGGCAGCATTTCATGCTTCCGCCCGCCACACAATCAGCTGCGGAACACCACCGTCTTTGTACCGTTGAGCAGCGCGCGGTCTTCCAGATGCAGGCGCACCGCTTCCGCGAGCACGCGGCGCTCCACATCGCGGCCCTTGCGCACCAGATCGTCCGGCGTGTCGGCGTGAGTCACGGTCGTCACGTCCTGGTGGATGATCGGGCCTTCATCGAGGTCGGTCGTCACGTAGTGGCCGGTCGCGCCGATCATCTTCACGCCGCGCGCGTGGGCCTGGTGATAAGGCTTGGCGCCCTTGAAGCTGGGCAGGAAGGAGTGGTGAATATTGATGCAGCGGCCATTGAGGAACGAGGCCATGTCGTCCGAGAGGATCTGCATGTAGCGCGCCAGCACGACGAGTTCGGCGTCGGTTTCGGTCACGATCGCCTTTACCTGCGCTTCCTGCTGCGGCTTGGTGTCTTTGGTGATCGGCAGGTGGTGATAGGGCACGTCGCCCAGCAGCGTGATGTTGAGCGCTTCCTTGGGATGGTTGCCGATAATCGCCACGATTTCCATCGGTAGTTCGCCGATTCGGGCGCGGTAGAGCAGATCGCCGAGGCAGTGATCGAACTTGCTGACCATGAGCACGGTGCGGCGCTTCTTCGTGGCATCGCGCATCGTCCATTCCATGGCGAACTGCTGCGCCACCGGCGCAAAGGCGCTGCGCAGCGTATCGTGATCGCCAGAGCCCGGATCGAGCACCACGCGCATGAAGAAGCGGCCGCTTTCGGTATCGTCGAACTGCTGCGCCTCAGGGATATTGGCCCCGGCCTCATAAAGATTGCCGGTCACCCGGGCGACGATGCCGGGCTTGTCCTCGCACGAAAGCGTCAGGATCACTGGTGCAGTCATTCAAATCTCTCCCGTTCACTCGTTCCGTGAGCCGCGCGCGCCATAGGCTGCGCTGCCGTCCGCCGCCAGCCGTGCGTGATGCCCTTCATGGGGCCTGCACAATTTGGCATTGCGAATCTGTGGTGATATTGTATGTGTTGCATACAAATTTCAACCAGCCATTTTTTTGATCGGGAGAGAAACAGTGGCAGCCAATCTGGAACAGGTCCTTCAGGGCCAAGGCAATATCGTGGAAATGCTGCGCAATTCGCAGCTGGGTGCCTACGTCTATCCGGTCGTCGCACCGGAATTTTCCAACTGGCGCTCCGAGCAGTGGGCTTGGCAGCACAGCGCGGTGCTGTTCGATCAGTCGCACCACATGGTGAACCTCTACATCCGCGGGAAGGATGCGGCGAAGCTGCTGTCCGACACGATGATCAACAGCTCGAAGGGCTGGGGGGTCAACAAGGCCAAGCAGTATGTGCCCACCACGCCCTATGGCCACGTGATCGGCGATGGCATCATCTTCTGGGAAGAAGAAGAAAGCTTCACCTATGTCGGCCGCGCGCCGGCTTCGAACTGGCTGCGCTATCACGCTGCAACCGGCGGCTATGACTGCGAGATCGAGCTCGATGATCGCTCGCCGATGCGTCCGATGGGCAAGCCCGTAACCCGCAAGGAATGGCGCTTCCAGATCCAGGGTCCGCAGGCGTGGAACGTGATCGAGAAGCTCCACGGCGGGCCGCTGGAGCAGCTCAAGTTTTTCAACATGAGCACGATGAACATCGCGGGCAAGACCGTGCGCACGCTGCGCCACGGCATGTCGGGCGCGCCGGGCCTCGAAATCTGGGGCCCTTACGCGGAGCAGGAAGAAATCCGCGCCGCCATTCTGGAAGCGGGCAAGGAGTTTGGCCTGATCGCTTGCGGTAGCCGCGCCTATCCTTCGAACACGCTGGAATCGGGCTGGATCCCCTCGCCGCTGCCCGCGATCTACACCGGCGAAAAGCTCAAGGGCTTCCGCGAGTGGCTGGGCGCCGACAGCTATGAGGCGACCGGTTCGATCGGCGGCTCGTTCGTGGGTGAGAGCATCGAGGACTACTACCTTAACCCGTGGGAGCTGGGTTACGGTCCGTTCGTCAAGTTCGATCATGATTTCCATGGCCGCGAGGCGCTGGAGAAGCTGGATCCTGCCGCGCAGCGCAAGAAGGTGACGCTGGCGTGGAATCCGGAAGACATGGCGAAGATCACCGCTTCGCTGTTCAACCCGGACGGCGACCAGTACAAGTTCTTCGACGTGCCGCTCGCGAACTATGCCTCCTCCAACTACGACCGCGTGGTCGATGCGGGCGGCAAGACGGTCGGCCTCTCGATGTTCACCGGCTATTCGTACAACGAGAAGCAGGCGCTCTCGCTGGCCACCGTTGATCCGGAAATCCCGGTCGGCACCGAAGTCCGCGTCGTCTGGGGTGAGCCCGATGGCGGCACACGCAAGACCACGGTCGAGCCGCACAAGCAGATCGAAGTGCGCGCGATCGTCTCCTCGGTGCCCTACAGCCGTGTGGCGCGTGAGAACTACGCTGAAGGCTGGCGCACGGGCCGCTGAGGCATGAGGCCCCTCCTTCCCGCCAAGAAGTAAGGGGGGGCACCTTTCATGAGGATACTGTCATGGCCGCAGCCCTGATCCATCCCAACTGGGACAAGCCGCCGCTCGGCATTACCGACGGTTTCAGCCTTGAAATGACCGCCAAGGACGAGGCTTCGCTGCGCGATGCGGCGCACCTGATCCCTGCCGATACCCCGATTGCCGTCACCTTCCTGCCGGGCGAGGATGTTGCCGCGCGGGTCAAGGCGACGGTGGCGGTGCGCGAGCTGGGCTTTGAGCCGATGCCGCACTTTTCGGCGCGGCGGATCACCTCCGAAGACGATTTCGAGGGCTATCTCAAGGCCGTGGTCGATCAGGCGGGCGTGAGCCGCGCCTTCATCGTCGCGGGCGATCCGCCTGAGCCGGTGGGGCCGTACTTCGATACCTCGGCACTGATCGCGACGGGGGCGTTCGAGCGCAGCGGGATCAAGGCCATCGGCATCGGCGGGCACCCGGACGGGCACCCGAACATGACCGAGCAGCAGTGCTGGGACGTACTGGTCAAGAAGGTGACCGAGATCGAGGCGCGCGGCATGGCGCCCTTGATCGTCACGCAGTTCGGGTTCGATCCGGATGCGTTCCTTGCGTGGCTCTTGAAGCTGCGCGCCCTGGGCATCGATGCACCGGTGCGGATCGGTGTGCCGGGGCCTGCGGGGATCAAGCGGCTGCTGGCGTTCGCCGCGCGCTGCGGGGTTGGCGCTTCGACATCCGTGCTCAAGAAGTACGGGATTTCGGTGACGAACCTGCTTGGCAGCGCGGGGCCGGACAAGCTGGTCGATGCCTTCGCCAAGGGCCTCGGGCCGCAGCATGGCCGGGTGCGGCTGCACTTCTATCCCTTCGGCGGCATGGTGAAGACGCTGGAATGGGTGCACGCCTACAATGCGAAGCACGGGATTGCGGCATGACCGATTACGTCCTCGTCCACGGCGCGTGGGGCGGCAGCTTCGGCTATGACCGTGTGGCGAGCGATCTGCGCGCCGCCGGGCACCGCGTGGTGCTGGCGCAACTGACGGGGCTGGGGACGCGCAAGGGCGAGTTCCACCCCGGCATCACGCTGACGACGCATATTGATGACGTGTGCAATCAGATCGCGGCATCAGGCTTCGACAGGTTCGTGCTGGTCGGCCATTCCTATGGCGGCATGATCGTGACCGGCGTGGCGACGCGTCTCGGCGCGCGGATCACGGCGCTGGTCTATATCGATGCCTTCCTGCCGCAAGACGGGCAGTCATTGTGGGACCTGACCGGGGACTTCGAGCACAACCATTACATCGGCAGCCAGAAGTTCACGCCGGGCGCGGTCGCGCCGCTGCCGGGGCTGGAATCGCCGGTGCTCTCACCGCACCCGCTGCTGACCTTGCTCGAAGCGGTGAAGTTCACCGGCGAGGAGGCCAAGGCCGGCCGCCGCGTCTACGTGTTCGCGAATGCCTGGGAGCCGACACCGTTCCGCAAGTTCGTGAAGCGCGTGACGAGCGAGAAGGGCTGGGAATACCACGAGGCCAAGGCGAGCCACAACGTGATGGGCGATCAGCCCGAGCAGACGCTTCAGATATTGCTGGGCTGCGCCTGAGTGTCAGACTGAGCTTTCAGCAAATGTGACTGTCGGCCCGTGCTTGACACAGGCCTTGGCTTTTCTTTCGGGCGCCGCGCCAGAAGAACAGGCCAGTCCCGTGTCAAGCACGGGGCGACGGGAAGGTGATGGAGGCGGTTAGAACTTCGCCTCGCGCGATTTGCGGCGTGCTTCGGCGAACGCATCGCGGCGGAACTTCTCGAAGGCGACGCGCTGGTCGTGGCCGGGGTCTTTCGGATAGTCCTGATATTCGCCGATGATCTCGTCGAAAATCTCGCGCAGCTCTTCCTTGTGGTC
>JAIXYF010000084.1 GCA_027490345.1 Novosphingobium sp. | reverse complement strand
CGATCTCGAACTGGACCGAGCTGGATATCTGGCAATACATCCACCTCAACGACGTGCCGATCGTGCCGCTCTATTTCGCGGCTGTGCGCCCCACGTTCGAGTGGGAAGGCGGTCTGTTCATGGCTGACGATCTGCCAAGGCTTGAGAAAGTGCTGGGCTATCGTCCTGAAATCACGGACCGTTCGATCCGCTTCCGGACGCTGGGCTGCTTCCCGCTGACCGGCGCGGTTGAGAGCACGGCTTCGACGCTGACGGAAGTGATCCAGGAAACGCTGCTGACGACGACGAGCGAGCGGCAGGGCCGGGTGATCGACAAGGATGCCGGCGGCGCGGGCATGGAAGTGAAAAAGCAGCAGGGGTATTTCTGATGAGCAGCCCTGACGTGATCTATCAGACCGAAGCGCTGATTGCCGAGGACATCGACGCCTATCTCGAAGTGCACCAGCACAAATCGATGCTGCGCTTCATCACCTGCGGCAGCGTGGACGATGGAAAATCGACGCTGATCGGGCGCTTGCTGTATGATTCGAAGATGATCTTCGAAGATCAGTTGGCGGCGCTTGAAACCGACAGCAAGAAGGTCGGCACACAAGGCACCGAAATCGATTTCGCGCTGCTGGTGGACGGGCTGGCGGCCGAGCGCGAGCAGGGCATCACCATCGATGTGGCCTACCGCTTCTTCAGCACGGAAAAGCGCAAGTTCATCGTCGCGGATTGCCCGGGGCACGAGCAGTATACCCGCAACATGGTGACCGGCGCGAGCACGGCAGACCTTGCCGTGATCCTGATCGATGCGCGCAAGGGGGTGCTGACGCAGACGCGGCGGCACAGCTATCTGTGCCACCTGATCGGCATCCGCCATTTGGTGCTGGCGGTGAACAAGATGGACCTGATCGGCTATGATCAGGCCAAGTATGATGCGATCGTGGCCGATTATGCCGCATTTGCCGCCAGCATCGGGATCGAGCGGTTTACGCCGATGCCGATTTCGGGCTTCAAGGGCGACAATATCACCACCCCCAGCGCCCATACGCCGTGGTATTCCGGCCCCACGCTGATAGGCCATCTGGAAGCGGTGGATGTGAACACCGCAGCCGAAGCGGCGGGCCATTTCCGCATGCCGGTGCAGTGGGTGAACCGGCCCAACCTCGATTTCCGGGGCTTTTCCGGGCTGATTGCAAACGGCCGGGTGAAACCGGGTGACGCGGTGCGCGTGTTGCCTTCGGGCAAGACCAGCACGATCACGCGGATCGTCACGCTGGATGGCGATCTGGAAGAAGCGGCGGCGGGCCAGTCGGTCACGCTGTGCCTTGCCGACGAGATCGATTGTTCGCGCGGGGATGTGCTGGCCGCCGCAGACGCACCGCCGCAAGTGGCCGATCAGTTCGAGGCAAGCCTTGTCTGGATGGCGGACGAGGCGATGGTGCCGGGCCGGGCCTATTGGCTCAAGCTGGCGAGCCAGACGGTTTCGGTTACCGTCTCGCAGCCCAAGTTCACCATCAACGTCAACGATGCAGGGGGAACCGGATCAAAGCTTGCGGCCAAGACGCTGGAGCTGAACGCGATCGGCGTGGCCGAGATCACGACCGACCGCGCGCTGGTGTTCGAACCTTATGGCGAGAGCCGGGCGCTGGGTGGGTTCATCCTGATTGACAAGATCAGCAATGCGACCGTGGCGGCGGGGATGCTCAGCTTCAGCCTGCGCCGCGCGCAAAACGTGCATTGGCAGGCGCTCGATGTCAGCCGTGAGGCGCATGCGAAGCTGAAGGGCCAGTCGTCGGCGGTGCTGTGGTTCACCGGCCTTTCCGGCTCGGGCAAATCGACGATTGCCAATCTGGTCGAAAAGAAGCTCCATGCGCTGGGCAAGCACACGTTCCTGCTCGACGGAGACAATGTGCGCCACGGGCTCAACAAGGATCTGGGCTTTACCGAGGCCGACCGTATCGAGAACATCCGCCGGGTGGGCGAAGTGGCGCGGCTGATGACCGATGCCGGGCTGATCGTGCTGACCGCGTTCATCAGCCCCTTCCGCGCCGAGCGCGAAATGGTGCGCGCGCTGCTGCCGGAGGGGGAGTTCTTCGAGGTGTTCGTCGATACCCCGCTGGAGGAAGCCGAACGGCGCGATGTGAAAGGGCTTTACAAGAAGGCCCGGCAAGGTGCGCTCAAGAACTTCACCGGGATCGACAGCCCCTATGAAGCACCGGAACGGCCTGAAATCCGCGTGGACACCCTGCGCGAAACCGCCGAAGAGGCGGCAGAGCGGATCGTGGCGCTGATTGTGGGCGACTGGATGCCGGTCATCTGATGGGATGGGTTTGGGGGCAGTGATGGACGATATCGAACTGGCGCGGCATCTGGCGGCGGGCGCGGCGGCGATCTTGATGGACCTGCGCAGCGCCGGCACGCATGAAGGCAAGGCGCTGGGGGCCGAGGGCGACAGCCGTGCCAACGTCTGGCTGATGGCCGAGATCGCGGCGCACCGCCCGGACGATGGCGTGCTTTCCGAAGAAACGCAGGACACGCCCGAGCGGCTGGCCAAATCGCGGGTGTGGATCATCGATCCGCTGGACGGCACGCGCGAATATGGCGAAGGGCGCAGCGATTGGGCGGTGCACGTGGGGCTGGCAGTAGACGGCACGGCCACGCTGGGTGCAGTGGCGCTGCCGGGGCTCGATCTCATCCTCGATAGCGGCGCGCCGCTGCCTTTGCCGCCGATGGCCGAGGTGCCCCGCCTGCTGGTGAGCCGCACGCGGCCTGCGCATGAGGCGGTGGAAGTGGCCAAGGCCTTGGGCGGCGAACTGGTGCCGATGGGTTCTGCGGGCGCCAAGGCGATGGCCGTGGTGCGCGGTGAGGCGGAAATCTATCTTCATTCCGGCGGACAGTATGAATGGGACAACTGCGCGCCGGTGGCCGTGGCGGCGGCAGCGGGGCTGCATGTCTCTCGCATCGATGGCACGCCCATGGTCTATAACAATAGCGATACCTATCTGCCCGATCTCCTGATCTGCCGCCCTGAATGGGCCGCAAGGGTTCTGGCCGAAATCGCGCAGCTGCCATCTTGAGCGCCTGCCGTCCGCGCGCGCCCGCGCTAAAGCGAAATGACGGCTGACGGTCACGCCGCCCGCGTGCGTTATTGCGCCGGTTTCACATGGACCGACTGGCGCACAACGCCGGACTTTCCGCCAAGCGTTAGCGTGATCGGGCCCTCGAGCTGAATCTTGAGTGTGGCAGCCTGCCGGGGATCGAGTTCGAGGCGGTAGGTGCCGGCGGGCAGGCGTTCGAACAGGAAGAAGCCATCGGATTCGCTGCGCGCGCGAGCGGCCAATGAGCCATCGGCGCGCAGCAGGCGCAGCTGGAGCCGAGAGACTGCGCGGGTGCCGGTTGCGGTGCGGAAATAGGCCGTGCCTTCGATATCGCTGAGCGTGACGATTGCGAAATCGCTGGTGTGGATGCGCCCGGGCCGCGCCACCAGTTCGATCCCCGGACGCGCCGGGGCCAGCGCGATATCGGGCATCGAATCGCTGTCCACCCGCACCGAGGTGCGCGCGCCGTCGCCCAGATTGGCAATCAGGGCGCGCCCGGCGGCATCGGTGCGGTGCTCTTCCGATCCTGAAAGGAACGTGACTCCCTCCACCGGCGCTTCGCCGGGATCGCGCAGGCCATTGGCATTGGTATCGGCAAAGGCGCTCACTGCGGCCGCGCCGCCGCTGGTCAGGCCCGGGCGGGCGATGAACCCGCGCCCCGAAAGCGGATTGCGCCCGAAGCTGAAGCCCACTCTGAGCGCGAGCGAGAAATTGCGCGCGGGAAAGCCATAAGACCCATCGAATGCCACATTGACCGGGCCGATGCGGCGGATGGCCGAAAGGCCCAGCGTGGTTTGCTTGCCCGCCAGCGTATGCGTCAGCCCGCCGCGCACCAGCGTGTTCTCCCCGAAGCGGCGATCGGCTTCCAGCGTCACCGATTGCAGATTGATCGTGGGGGCAAGGCCATAGGCCAGGCTGGCGCGGTAGCGCATCTTCGAGCCTGAGAGCGTGGCCAGATCGAACGTGCCCAGCAGGCGGCTGGTGGCCGGCGTCGTGGGCGCGCTCACGCGGTTGTAATCGAAGGTATTCGATAGCAACACGCCCGCCAGCGGCAGCGTGGCCCGCAGCGCCGCATTGGTCTGGCGGCGGCCATCGGCAAACTGGATGCGGCGCAGCTGGCTGGTGATCGGCATGATCCGCGCATCCGCGCCAGAGCCGAGGCGGAGCGTGGTGTTGAGATTGAGCTCGCTGGCGCGGCGCAGCGGATCGGCGGTGAAAGCGCGCACTTCATCGATCGCGCCGCCGCCGTATTCGCCGTGGTTGAGGCTATAGGCAATGCCGAGGAGCTTGCCGCCAAGGCCCACGACGACCGTGCTGGCCCCGCCATCCTGCAGGCCCAGATCCAGCCGCAAGGCGGTTGCCCCAAGACCGCTGCGCAGGCCTGCGGCGGCGAGCCAGTGTTGCTTGCCGCCGCTGTCCCAGGTCGCTGCGCCCAGCGTGGCCGTCACCGCGCGCGAAAGGCCGTAGCCCAGCTCGGCCGTGGAGCGCCAGGCACCGAAATCGGGCGCAGGGCTGAAGCGCGGACCGCGCACGCCGAACAGGTTCATGTCCTTTTGCGCGGCAGCCAAGCTATAGACGAACTGCCCGGGCGCGAGGCGGCCATCGCCCACGCTGATCCGGCGCACGACTTCGCGGCGCTGGCCCTGCGGCCCATAGAACACCAGCCGAAACACGTTCAACCCGAAATCGACCGGCACTTGCAGGAAGGCATATTGGCCGTTTACCGGGGTGCGGGTGGAGCCGATCAGCGTGTTGTTGCGATAGAGCTCGACTTCATAGCCATCGAGCAGATCGCCGCGCAGATCGACCGCATCGAAGATCGAGGCCTGTTCGAGCGAGGCATTGCTGATCATCGCGCCGCGTCCGCCCACGCCGCGCAGGCCGATCGGCAGCGCGCCGGTGGCGACATCGCCGAGCTGGAATTCAGTGGCTTTCAGTGGCCCCAGCAGATCGCCATCGGGATCGCGGCGGCCCAGCTCAAGCCGGGCGGCGGTCAGCCCGTCGCGCGTCGAGAGGCTGGCAAAAGCGCGCGCGGTCATGAAGGCAAGATCGCCCGCAAGGCGCAGGTCCGCCTCCAACCGCGCGCCCAGAGCATCGTCGGTCAGCGCGCGCAGTTCGGTTTCGCCCACCGGCAGCGAAAGCGCGCGCCAGGGCGTTTCCTCCCGCGGGAAGCGGGCCGCGCCCTCGCGGCCCGTGTCTCTGGCCGAGCGCGAGGCGAGCCGTTCGCGGTCGGCCTCGCGCGCCATGCGCTCCTCGAAGGGGAAGGGCTCGCGAGTTTTCACTGCGATGGTTTGTGCGCGCAGATCGACCTTTAGTTCGAGCGGGAAGAGATCGGCGAAGCGTTCGGCGCGCAGATAAAGCTCGCCTTCGAAGGCTACCGCGTCGCCCTTGCCCAGCGGGATGGATTTACCTGCGACGACCAGCGTGCCATCGCGCAAGTTGAGCGCAAGCGTGCGCTTTTCATCGAGGAACCAGCCGCTGGCATAGTGGCCCTCGTCGCTGGTCGCGATGGGCAGATCGAGAAACCGGGTCATCGCGCCCAGCGGCAGGTAGACGCCCTGGCGCAGGCCATAGGCGACAATCGTGTCGCTCATTTCGCCCTTTGCGGTCTCGATCTGGAGGATCAGTTCGTCATCCTCGCTGATCACGGGAACCGCCGTGGCGCCGCCCAGTCCGGCCTGATCGGTGACATTGGCCCGGAGCGGCGAGGCAGTGAGCGCAGGCCGGGGCGGCGGAGCGGCAGCGCGCGGCGGGGCGGGCGCAGGTTTGTTCGGGGCGGTGGCGGCTTGGGCTAGGCCGAATACAGGCTGGGGCAGGGCGCGGGGTCCCTCTGCCGCGATGCGCGGGGCGGCAGCTGCAGCGGGCGCTGCCGATGCCGCCACCCGCGTGAGCGGCAGCTGGCTCGAGGCAGAAGCCAGCCGCGGACCGGGAGGGGCGGGTTGGGCCGCAGCAGCAAGCCGGGGCGGGGCAGCAAGCCGGGGCTGGGCCATCGGCGCAGGCGCGGAGCCGCCGAACGCCGGGCTTGGCAGCGCATCGGCCAGCTTGGGCGCAGATGGCGCGGGCGCGGGGGCTTTCGTGATTGGCGCTTCAGGGGGCGGCGCCGCAGCCGCTGGCGCTGCCATTCCGGGCGCTGCCATTCCGGGCTCTGGCGCTGCAAGCTGCTGCGGCGTGTCCGGCTCGGCCTGTTCGGGCGCTTGTGCCGGCGGCCCCGCCAATTGCTCCAT
>JAIXYF010000034.1 GCA_027490345.1 Novosphingobium sp. | reverse complement strand
GGATCGTCCCGGCCTGCACGGCAGCATCGGCGCAAAGGCGCTGTATGATACGTCGGTGTTTGAGGGCCAGAAGGTGAAGCCCGAAGTATCCGGCATCATCAGCGACACCTTTGCCGACAACCGCATTGGTATCGCGATCAGCGGCTCCTATCAGGATCGCCGCGCAAGCCAGGCCCAGTTCAACGCGGGCTGGCGCGAAGGCTATCTCGGCAATGAAAACAACTGGGGCTCGCTCCCGGTTGATGCCAACGACTGGCGCGGCAATTTCGCGCGCACCGAGAACCGCCCCGGCCCCACGGATACCTATCAGGTCACCCAGAACGCCGGGTACGATTTCACCACGTTCCGCCGCACGCGTATCAATGGTCAGGCTGTGCTTCAGGCCAAGCCGACCGACACGCTGACCGCGACGATCGACTATACCTTCTCGCAGAACACAATCGACGCGCGCACCAACAGCATCGGCGTGTGGTTCAACCACGATCAGACCAGCAGCAGCTGGACCGATGGCCCCGCCGCTGGCCCCAATTTCTATGCTGAAAGCTTCGGCCCTGGCAAGGATCTGGCGATCACCGGTGCGGTCGCGGCCAACCGCTCGATCAACCGTTCGCTGGGCGGCAACCTCAAGTGGGATGGCCCGGGCGGCCTGCGCCTTGAGCTTGATGGCCACCACTCGACCGCCGAAAGCAAGCCGACCGCGCCGTATGGTTCGGGCATTGCCGTGGGCAGCGCCATCTTCGGCGTGAAGAACCAGAAGGTCGATTTCACCTCCGACATGCCGGTCATCTCGGTCGAGATGTATCCGGGATCGGATATTACGGCCGCCAACATTCGCCCGGCCGGCAATGCGTTCCGCACCGCCTACATGCGCGACGAGATCAACGAGCTGAGCTTCCGCGGCGGCTATGATTTCGATGCCTCGTTCATCGACAGCCTCGATTTCGGCGTGACGTACACCGAAAACAAGGTGCGCTCGGCCTTCGGCGTCATCCAGAACGACACCTGGGGCGGCACGCTTTCGGCTGCCGATACGCCGGACGATCTCTACACCATCCGCAATCTGCCCAATGATCTGGCGGGCATGAACATCACGGGCAACGGGATTATCCCAAGCTACTTCGATGTGAACACCCCCGAACTGATCAAGCTGCTCGATAGCAAGATCGGCATCTGCGCCAATGCCGTGACTGCCGGTACCTGCCTCGCCAAGTTCGACACCGATCGTTCGATCCGCGAGCGCACCGTTGCACCCTATATCCAGAGCACGCACACTTTCGATCTGGGCGAAAACCCGGCGCACCTGCGCATGGGCCTGCGCTATGAACGCACCAAGGTGGATTCGAGCGCGCTGGTGCCGATCCCGACCGGCACGGTGTGGAGCGGCGGCAACGAAACCGCCATTCTCTATGGCACGGAGCGTTCGTTCGTCACGCTGCGGGGCGAATACAACAACTGGCTTCCCGCGATCGATTTCGACATGACGCCGTTCAAGAACTTCAAGTTCCGCGTGTCGTACAGTCACACCATCACGCGTCCCGACTACGGCAGCATGCAGGGCGGCACCACGCTCGCTTCGCCGATCCGCATCGGCGGCAGCACCGCCTCCAGCGGCAACCCGAACCTGCTGCCCTACAAGTCGAAGGGCGTCGATATCTCGGGTGAATGGTACTACGGGCCTTCGAGCTATATCTCGGCCGGCTTCTTCCACAAGGTGGTGAAGAACTACATCAGCCAGACGCAGGTCAATCAGCCCGCGTTCGGCCTGACCAATGCCGCTGCTGGCGACCGGGCCCAGGAAGCCCGCGCCGCGCTCGGGGCTGATGCCACCGCGCAGCAGATCATGAACTTCATCGGCAACAAGTATCCGCAGACGGTGGCTGGCCGCGATGGCCAGGGCAACATCACCGGCATCAAGTCGCTTGCCGATGATCCGTTGGTCAACTTCATCACCACGCAGCCGACCAACAGCGATCAGCAGGCCCGCATCTGGGGCTGGGAATTCGCTGCCCAGCACAGCTTCTGGGAAACCGGCTTCGGCGCCATCGTGAACTACACCGTCGTCAAGAGCGACACCAAGTTCAACAATGCCCTGCGCTACACCGTTCCGCAGTTTGCGGTGCTCGGGATCAGCGACAGCGCGAACGCGGTGCTGTTCTATGACAAGAAGGGTCTGCAGGCCCGCGTCGCCTACAACTGGCGCGCCGGGTTCCTTTCGGGCCAAGGATTCGATCCGTTCTACGTGAAGTCCTATGGCCAGTTCGACGTGAGCGCGAGCTACGAAATCAAGAAGGGCCTGACCGTCTTCGCCGAAGGGATCAACATCACCAACGCCGACCGCAAGGGCCACATGCGCAACGACCAGACCGTGTTCTTCGCGGCCCCCGGTTATGCGCGCTACGCAGCGGGCGCTCGCTTCACCTTCTGACCGGTTCACACCTGAACGAAGGCCTGCAATCGAAAGAGCCGCACTGCCCCAAGCGGTGCGGCTCTTCTCTTTGGCAAAACGCTCTTCTTTTTGGCAAGACGGGCATATCAAGGCTATGGTCGCGCGCATATGAGCAATGCGGTCCAGCATATCGTGATTGTCGGCGGCGGCACCGCCGGGTGGCTTTCGGCTTGCCTGCTCGCCGCGCGCCTGCCGGGCAAACGCATCACGCTGGTCGAAGCGCCGGATATCCCCACCATCGGCGTGGGCGAAGGCACCTGGCCGACCATGCGCGAGACGCTGTCTGCCATCGGCATTCCCGAAGCCGAATTCCTTGAACACTGCGACGCCGCGTTCAAGCAAGGCTCTCGCTTCGATGGCTGGCGCGATGGCTCGGCAGTGGACAGCTACCTCCATCCTTTCACCGCCCCACCGGCCGCTGAAATGCAGGCGCTGGCCGCAGCTTGGCAGGAAAGTGGCCAAAAAGGGCCGTTTGCTGCAGCTGTTTCACCGCAGCACAGCGTGTGCGCCGCGAACCTTGCACCGCGCCAGCGGACCATGCCGGACTATGCGGGCGCGCTCAATTATGGCTACCATCTCGATGCGGCAAAGTTTGCTGCGCTGCTGATGCGCCATGCCACGATGCGGCTTGGCGTCACGCATATTGCTGCAAAAGTCACTGGCATCGAAGCTGCAGCAAATGGCGATATTGCCGCGCTTATGCTGCATGGGCGTGAGCCGCTGGACGGCGATCTGTTTCTCGATTGCTCGGGGCAGGCGGCACTGCTCATCAAGGGCCACTGCCGCGCTGGCTGGGTGGACCGGTCCGACATCTCGTTCAACGACCGCGCGCTGGCGATGCAGGTTCCCGTCCAGCCCGGCAGCCCCATCGCTGCGCAAACCATCGGCACCGCGCATGAAGCGGGCTGGCTCTGGGATATCGGCCTTCCTACCCGGCGCGGCATCGGCTGCGTCTACGCCTCGCGCTTCCTTTCTGACGAGCGCGCCGAGGAAATCCTGCGCGGCTATATTGCAGCAAAAATGCCGGGCGCAGATGCGGCCAGCCTCACCCCGCGCAAACTTGCCTTTGCCACCGGCCACCGGGATCGGTTCTGGATCGGCAATTGCCTTGCTATCGGCCTCTCTGCCGGTTTCATCGAACCGCTCGAAGCCTCGGCCATTGTGCTCATCGAGCTTTCGCTGAAAGCACTGGCGGACAATTTCCCGCAAAGCCGGGCCAGCATGGACATCCACGCTGCGCGTTTCAACGATCTGTTCCGCTATCGGTGGGACCGGATCGTGGAATTTCTCAAGCTGCACTACGTGCCGAGCCAGCGCACCGAGCCTTATTGGCTGGCCCAGCGCGCGCCCGAAACAATTCCGCCGCGCCTGGCCGAATGCCTTGCCCTGTGGCGCGAGCAGCCGCCGTCTGTGTGGGATTTCCCGCGCGTAGATGAAATGTTCCCCGCAGCCAGCCAGCAATATGTGCTGCACGGCATGGGCGTTCCCGTGCCGCCATCAGGCGCTGCCGCTCCCGCCCGCCTTGCCGAAATTGCCGCCAAGGCCCGCGCGCTCACCGCAGCGTTGCCCACCGCACGTGATTACCTAGACCGTCTTTCCGCGCCCGCCAGGATTTCCGCATGAGCCAGCACTCCATTCTCAATCCCGCAGATCACGGCGCGCTGCGCATCCACACCGAAGCGGGCGCCGAATATGGCGATGCTGTCATGGCTTGCATCACCATGCCGGCTGAATTCCGCGAAGTGCAGGCGCATTACCCCATCGTGCTGCGCCGCGATGCCGAAACCGGCAAACTGGCCGCACTCGCTCTGTTCGGCTTCGAAGCAGGCGAGAACCTGTTCCTGAACGCAGACAAGTGGGACGCTCGCTACCGTCCGATGGCTCACGCGGTCCAGCCCTTCCTGATCGGCCGTTCGGCAGAGGAAGGCGCCCCGCCGCAAGTCCATATCGACATGGCCCATGCGCGCATTTCCGCCAACGGCGAAGGTATGCGCCTGTTCGATGATGCCGGGGTGCCTACGCCCTATCTCGAAACCATCGCCAACATGCTGGGCGATCTCGATTACGCGTGGCACGAAAGCGCCGCCTTCTTCGATGCGCTCGAAGCCTATGGCCTTGTTGAACCCTTCAGCCTCGAAGTCACGCTCGACAATGGCGCGGTGCAGTCGCTCGTCGGCTTCCAGACCATCCACGAGGACCGCCTTGCCAGCCTCGACGGCGAAGCGCTTGCCGCGCTGATGGAACAGGGGCACCTCGCGCGCATCTACATGGTGCTGGCCAGCCTCGCGCAGTTCGGCAATCTTGTCGCGCGCAAGAACCGCAAGGTTCTCCTTGGCTGAAGCCGATGCCTCGATCTTCGCGGCGATGCCTGCGGTGGAAGAGCGCGCGGCCCCCGATGCTGCGGCGCTCGATGCGCTGCTGAAAGGCGCGCGCACGCCGTTCGTGGTCCGCGGCCTTGCGCAGGGTTGGCCGCTGGTGCAGGCCGGTCTCGCCTCGGCCCGCGCCGCCCGTGCCTATCTTCTCGAACGCGCGCGCCCGGTGCCGTTCAGTATCTCGCTGGGCGAGCCGGGCAAGGATGGCCGCCTGTTCTACGGCGCAGACATGGCGATGAATTTCAAGGAAGCGCGCGGCAAGCTGGCCGACATTTTCGGCGGCATGGACGCCAACGAAGGCCGCGCCGATACCCCTGCGATCTACATGGGCTCGATTGACGTGCCCGCTCATTTCACCACGGTAGCGGCTGAAAATGCGCTCGATCTGGGCACGCGCGATCCCATCATCAGCCTGTGGATCGGCACGCCCACGCGCATTGCCGCGCACAACGATTTTCCCGACAACCTCGCCGTCTGCACCGCCGGGCGCCGCCGCTTCACGCTGTTTCCGCCGGGTCAGTTCGCCAATCTGCACCTCGGCCCCATCGACAATACGCCCGCTGGCCGCGCCGTCTCGATGGTCGATTTCCATGCCCCCGATCTCGATCTCCACCCCCGCTTCGCCGAGGCGCTGGGCTATGCGCAAGTTGCCGTGCTGGAACCGGGCGATGCATTGTTCATCCCCTCGATGTGGTGGCACCATGTGGAAGGGCTCGCCCCCTTCAACATCCTGATGAACTACTGGTGGCGCGATACCCCGCGCTGGCTGGGGCAGCCGCAGGATGCGCTGAATCACGCGATTTTGGCGATCCGCGATCTGCCGCCCGAGGACAAGGCGATCTGGCGCGCCCTGTTCGATCACTACGTCTTCGAAAACGGCCCCGACGTGACCGCTCATATCCCCGAAGGCGGGCGCGGCATCCTTGATCCGCTCGATCCTGCCGCCGCCGGCCGCCTCCGCTCCTTCCTGCTAAGGACTCTCAGCAAATGACCCAAGCACCAAGCAAGCGCCGTATCATCGTGGCGGGCGGCGGCACCGCTGGCTGGATGGCCGCTGCCGCGCTCGCCCGCACGATGGGCGATGCCATCGAACTGACGCTGGTCGAATCCGATGCCATTGGCACCATCGGGGTGGGCGAAAGCACGATCCCGCCGCTGGTCGCCTATAACCGCCTGCTGGGCATTGCCGAGGCCGATTTCATGCGCGCCACGCAGGCCACTTTCAAGCTGGGCATCAATTTCGAGAACTGGCGGGTTCAGGGCGAAAACTATTTCCACTCCTTCGGCATCACCGGGCGCGATCACTGGAGCGCGGGTTTCCAGCACTTCTGGATGCACGGTCAGACCAAGGGCCACGCCGCCAGCTATGATGATTATTGCATCGAGCTTCAGGCCGCGATGAAATCCAAGTTCGCGCACTTGCCCGATAACCGGATCAATTATGCCTATCAGCTCGATTCCGCGCTCTACGCGGCGTTCCTGCGCAAGCTGGCCGAAGCCGATGGTTGCCGCCGTATTGAAGGCAAGATCGCCGAGGTCGAGCTTCACCCCGAAACCGGCGACATCGCCGCGCTGCGGCTTGATTCCGGCCAGCGCCTTGAAGGCGATCTGTTCCTCGATTGCACCGGCTTTCGCGCGCTCCTCATGGAAGGCGCGCTGCATGTCGGGTATGATGATTGGAGCCACTGGCTGCCCTGCGATTCCGCCATTGCGGTGCAGACCGCCAGCGTCCGTCCGCCGGTGCCTTATACCCGCGCGATTGCGCATGATGCGGGCTGGCAATGGCGCATCCCGCTGCAACACCGCGGGGGCAATGGCATTGTCTATTGCAGCCGCTACCTTTCGCAGGACGCCGCGCAGGAACGCCTGTTTGCCACGGTGGAGGGCGAGCGGCTGACCAAGCCCAACGTGATCCGCTTCACCACCGGCGCCCGGCGCAAGCAGTGGCACCGCAATTGCGTGGCCATCGGGCTTTCTGGCGGGTTCATGGAACCGCTGGAATCAACCTCGATCCACCTCATCCAGCGCGCGATCCTGCGCGTGATCCGGATGCTTCCGGCGGGCGCAATCAGCGCGCGCGACGTGGCCGAATTCAACGATCAGCAGCACACCGACATGGAGCAGATCCGCGATTTCCTGATCCTCCACTACAAGGCGACCGACCGGCGCGACAGTCCGTTCTGGCGCCAGTGCGCGGCGATGGATATTCCTGAGAGCCTGACGCACAAGATCGAGCTGTTCCGCGAGACGGGCCGCGTGTTCCGCAAGAACGAGGAGCTGTTCGTGGAAAACAGCTGGGTGCAAGTGATGATGGGTCAGGGCATCATGCCCCGCGCCTATCACCCCGTGGCCACCAAGCTTTCCGATGCCGAACTGGCGCATCTGCTTGCGGGCCTGCGCGAAAGTGTGGCCAAGACCGTTGCGGGCCTGCCCGATCATCATGCCTATGTCGCGCAATATTGCGGCGCGCAGGAAGCGCAGGCGGCATGACCCGGCACCTTGCCCTCATCGCCGCGCCGCTTGCGGTTCTGGCCGCCGCGCTGCCGGCGCAGGCACGGCCTGTCGGCCCCGGCTGGAAACTCGTCTGGTCAGACGAGTTTCGCGCGCGCAAGATCGACAAGACAAAGTGGGACTTCGAAGTCGATTGCTGGGGCGGCGGCAACAACGAGCGCCAATGCTACACCGCACGCCTGCGCAATGCGCGCGTCTCGCAGGGCAGGCTGGTCATCACCGCGCGGGCTGAGCGCACCACCGGCCCCGCACTGCCCGTCAGCCAGCGCCCCGATCCCGCGCAGCCCGGCGCGCTCGTCACGCGCGACTATTCCTCGGCGCGCCTTACCACGCGGGGCAAGGCATCGTGGCGCTATGGCCGCATCGAAGTGCGAGCCAACCTGCCGCAAGGGCAAGGCACCTGGCCTGCAATCTGGATGCTGCCCGAAGCGAACAAGTACGGTACTTGGGCGGCATCGGGCGAAATCGACATTCTCGAAGCGGTCAACCTCGGCGTGCCTTGCGCGGCCTGCGCGGGCGGCAAGGAAGCCACGATTCTGGGCACGCTCCACTTCGGCAGGCAATGGCCCGGCAACACCCAGAAGGGCACCGAGGCGCATCACCCCGAAGTGCTCAAGGGCTTCCATACTTATGCCATCGAATGGCAGCCGGACCGGATGATCTGGCAGATCGACGGCCAGACCTTTGCCGTGCGCCAGCGCAGCGAATGGTGGACCTCGGGCTCGGCCGCACCCGGCGCGCCATTTGATCAGCCCTTCCACCTCATTCTCAATCTGGCGTTCGGCGGCGGCCTTCCGGAATCGCGAGGGCTCAAAGGGATCGCCAACACCAATTTTCCCAAGCGCTTCTTGATCGATTGGGTCCGCGTCTGGCAAAGGCCGGTGGAGACCGCCAGCATCGCGCCGGTGGGCAAAGCAGGGGGCCAATAACGCATGGCGAGGCGGCGTCAGGCGGTTACGATCAGGCACGTTGCGGCAGATGTGGGCGTCTCGCTCCAGACCGTCAGCCGCGTCATCAACAACGAGCCCAATGTGCGCCCCGAACTCAAGGAGCGCGTGCTCGAAGCCATCACGCGCCTCGGCTATGTGCCCTCCATCGCCGCCCAGCGGATGAGCGGCTCGCGCTCCTATCTCATCCTTGCGCTCAATGATCGGGATCGCACCATCGCGGATTGGCGCGCGCGGCAGGGTACGGACTGGGTCGACCAGATGCTGCTGGGCGGCATGCTGAAATGCGCCGAACATGGCTACCGCATGATCGTCGAGCTGGTCGATACCCACAGCGATCATGTGGAGCGCGAACTGCTAGGCGCGGTGGCCGCACTCCAGCCCGATGGCATTATCCTCACCCCGCCGCACTCGGACAATCCGCAGATCGTGGCGTGCCTTGCGCAGCAGCAGATCCCGTTCGCGCGGATCGGTTCGAAGGCGCAGGATCGCGGCATGCCGATCCTGATGGACGATGAAGGCGCGGCGGCCGCTGCCACCCGCCATCTGATCGCGCGCGGGCATCGCCGGATCGGGTTCGTTGCCGGTTCGCCCGATTACAACCTCAGCGGCTGGCGCATCGATGGCTGGAAGGCCGCGATGGCCGAAGCTAGCCTGCCCACCGATGATCTGCTGCAGGCGGGCGATTTCACCTATGCTTCGGGCGAGCGCGCCGCGCAGACGCTGCTGGCCCTGCCCTCACCGCCCACCGCGATCATCGCCAGCAGCG
>JAIXYF010000383.1 GCA_027490345.1 Novosphingobium sp. | reverse complement strand
GGCTGGACCGCCGGGTCGAGGCCAATTGCGACGCGGTGCTCGCGCTGTTTGATGAGGCGGGCGTCAAAGCCACGTTCTTTACCCTCGGCTGGGTGGCGCAGCGCCATCCGGCAATGATGCAGCGGATCGCGGGGCAAGGCCACGAAATCGCCAGCCACGGCTGGGATCACCAGCGCGTGTTCGCGATGGGCGAGGCGGCTTTTGCGCAAGATATCGCCCGCGCGCGCGGCGTGCTTGAAGATACCAGCGGCAGCGCGGTGACGGGCTACCGCGCGCCCAGCTTTTCCATCGATGCGCGCACGCCCTGGGCGCACGAGGTGCTGGCGCGGCAGGGCTATGCCTATTCCTCCAGCGTCGCACCGATTGTCCACGATCACTACGGCTGGCGCGAGGCGCCGCGCTTTGCGTTTCGCCCGGTGGCCGGATCGCCGCTGATCGAAGTGCCGGTGACGACCGTCGAAATCGCCGGGCGGCGCATGGCGGCGGGCGGTGGCGGCTTTTTCCGGCTGCTGCCCTACGGCGTCTCCCGCTGGGCGGTGGACCGGGTGAACCGGCGCGATGGCCGTCCGGCAGCGTTCTATTTCCACCCCTGGGAGATCGATCCTGCGCAGCCGCGCCGCCGCGATGCGCCGCTACGCTCGCGCCTGCGACACTATACCAATCTTGGCGTGATGGCCCCCAAGCTCAGGCGTCTGCTCGGCGCGTTTGCGTGGGGGCGGATGGACGCGGTCGTCGCGGCTGAAGCGGCGCGGCTCGATGCGCAAGGCGCGGCGGCATGAACGCTCCGTTCCGCCCCGCGCTCATCACTGTACGGCTCGCCGATCCGGGCGACCGGGGCACAATCGCCCGCTTCGTGGCAGAAGCTGACGGCGCAACTCCGTTTCACCGGCCCGAATGGCTGGAGGCGGTGCGCCGCGCGGCAGGGCATCCGGCGCATGTGCTGCTGGCCGAGCGCGGCGGGGCGTTGGCCGCCCTGCTGCCGTGCCACGCAGTGCATTCGCCGCTGTTTGGCCGCGCGCTGGTCTCAAGCGGGTTTGCCGTGGGCGGCGGGGTGCTGGGCGATGCAGACGCCGCGCCTGCGCTGTTTGCCGCTGCGTGCGAACTGGCATCGCGCCTCACTTGCCCTACGCTCGAAGTGCGCGGCGGGGTGATGCCCGAGGCGCCCGAATGGCACATCAAGCGCGATAGCCATGCAGGGTTTGTGGCGCCGCTGGCCGCAGATGATGATGCGCAGCTGACATGGATCCCGCGCAAGCAGCGCGCCGAAGTCCGCAAGGGCCTTGCCAACGCAATGGAAGTCCGCGTCGGGCGCAGCGCGCAAGACCGCGATTGGCACTACGGCGTCTATGCCGAATCCGTGCGCAATCTGGGCACCCCGGTGTTCCCGCGCGCGCTGTTCGAAGCGGTGCTGGACGGGTTTGGCGATGAGGCTGATATCCTGACCGTGCTGCACGAAGGCCGCGCCGTGGCCTCGGTGCTGAGCCTTTATCATCGCGGCGCGGTCATGCCGTATTGGGGCGGCGGGGTTCATGCCGCGCGCGGCCTGCGCGCCAACGATGTGATGTATTACGCGCTGATGTGCCATGCCCGCGCGCGCGGCTGTGATCGGTTCGATTTCGGCCGCTCCAAGACCGATACCGGCGCCTATCACTTCAAGCGCAACTGGGGTTTCGCGCCCGAACCGCTGAGCTACGGCGTGTGGAGCGCAGATGGCGCGGCGCCGCGCGACGTCAATCCGCTTTCGCCGCGCTACAAGGCCAAGATCGCGCTGTGGCAGAAGCTGCCGCTGGCGCTGGCCAATCGCATCGGGCCGTTCATCGCCAGCGGCCTGGCATGAGCGAGATCCTGTTTCTGGCTCACCGCGTGCCGTTTCCGCCCGATCGGGGGGACAAGATCCGCTCGAATCACCTGCTGCGGCGGATTGCGGAAATCGCGCCCGTGCATGTCGGCGCGCTGGCAGATGATGCGGCAGACATGGCGCAGGAACACGAGCTGGCTGCGCTCGCCGCCAGCCACTGCCTCGTGCGCCGCAGCGCGCCGCTGCCCTTGGCGGCGCTGGCCGCGCTGGGGCAGGGGCTGCCGGTGAGCCTCGCCGCGTTTGCCTCGGCCCGGTTGCAGCGCTGGGTGAACCATGTGCTCGAAACCCGGCCGATTGCCGCGATCTTCGTGTTTTCCGGGCAGATGGCGCAATATGTGCCGCCTGCCTTCCGGGGCCGGGTGGTGATGGATTTCGTCGATGTCGATTCGGCAAAGTTCGAAGCCTATGCGCAGGCCGGGGCGCTGCCGCGCCGCTTGCTTTATGCGCGGGAAGCGCGGCTGCTGCGCCGCTTTGAAGAGCAGACCGCGCGCCGCGTGACCACCAGCCTGTTCATCACGGCGCAGGAACGCGCGCTGTTCGAAAGCCGGCTGGAACACGGCGCGCTGCCCGATGTGCGCGCGCTGGGCAATGGCATCGATACGCAGCTGTTCGATCCTGCCGCTGTGCTCCCCGCGCCCGAACTGGCTGGCGGGGAAGGGCCGAACATCGTGTTCACCGGGCAGATGGATTATGCGCCCAATATCACGGCGGTGGAGCTGTTTGCCCACGAAGTGATGCCCCGCATCCGCGCGGTGCACTCGCAGGCGCGCTTTGCCATTGTCGGCCGCGCGCCGACGGCGGCGGTGCAGGCGCTGGCCGGGGTCCATAGCACACTGGTGACTGGCGCGGTGCCTGATGTGCGGCCGTGGCTGGCCGGGGCGGACATCGTCACTGCGCCGCTGCTGATCGCGCGCGGGGTGCAGAACAAGGTGCTGGAGGCGATGGCCATGGCGCGACCGGTGCTTCTGACCCCGGCTGCCGCCACCGGGATCGGCGCGGCAGACGGCGTCCATTTCGTGCAGGCTGATGCGCCGCTATCGCTTGCCGAGCGGGCGCTGGCCTTGCTGGCCGACAAGGCGGCGGCTGAGGCGATGGGCGCGGCGGCGCGGCGCTTCGTGATCGCCGAATGCGGCTGGGACCGCGTGCTTGCGCCCTTGCGCGCCTTGCTGGAAGGCGATGCCGATGCTGCCTGAGACGGCCCTGCCGCGCCGCGCAGTGCCGCTGCTGGAGCGGCTGCCCGCGCATTGGCGAGGGCCGCTGCTGCATCTGGGCGCGGCGTGGCTGGGCCTGATCGCGCTTTTCTTCGGCGATTGGCGCGACATCGCCTGGCAGGCGTGGGACAGTTCGACCTACAACCACATCCTGCTGATCCCGCCGATCCTCGTCTGGCTGGTGATGCAGCGCAGCGCCGAGACGGCGCGGCTGGCGGCGCAGCCATGGTGGCCGGGCCTGATCGTGCTCGCAGCGGCGGTGTTCCTCTGGGTACTGGGCGCGTTCTCCGGCCTCAATCTGGCGCGGCAGCTGGCGGTAGTGGTCATGCTCCAAGGCGCGGCGCTGGCGCTGCTGGGGCCGCGCGTGGCCGCTGCGCTGCTGTTTCCGCTGGCCTACATGCTCATGCTCGTGCCGTTCGGCGATGAGCTGATCCCGTTCCTGCAGACCATCACCGCCAAGCTGACCATGGCGCTGCTGGCCCTCACGCAAGTGCCCGCCACGATCGACGGCGTGTTCATCACCACCAGTTTCGGCTATTTCGAAGTGGCCGAGGCCTGCTCGGGCGTGAAGTTCCTGATCGCCATGATCGCCTATGGCGCGCTCGCCTCAAACGTGTGCTTTGCCAGCTGGCGGCGGCGCGCGGGCTTCATGGCGCTTTCGGTCGTGGTGCCGGTGCTGGCCAACGGGGTGCGCGCCTGGGGCACGATCTATATCGCTCGTTCGCGCGGGATCGAATTTGCCGAAAGTTTCGATCACATCTTCTATGGCTGGGTGTTCTTTGCCGTGGTCATGGGGCTGGTCATGGCGGTGGGCTGGCGCTTTTTCGATCGACAGGTCGATGCGCCGCTGGTCGATGATGCGGCCATTGCCGCCTCGCCGCTGCTGGCGCGGCTGGCGGGGATGACAGTATCGGCCCGCATGGCGCTTGGCATGATCGGCGCGCTCGCGCTGACAGGGGCCGCGTGGAGCACGGCGGCCAACCGCATTGCCGCGCCGATGCCCGATTATATCGCCCTGCCCACGGTGCCCGGCTGGCAGCTGGAAGAGCGCAGCCCCCGGGCAGAGTGGCATCCGTTGCACCGCGGCGCCGATCACCGGCTCACCGCGCGCTATTCGGATGGCAAGGGCCATGTCGTGGATATTGCGTTCGCGCTCTATGCTGCGCAGCGCGATGGCAAGGAAGCGGGCGGGTTTGGCGAAGGCGCGCTGCCTTTGAACAGCCACTGGGCGTGGGAAGCAGCCGGGCCAGGCTTTGCCGATGCGAAGAGCGACGTGATTCAGGCCCCCGGCCCGGTCCACCGCCTCGCGGTCACATGGTTGCGCACGGGCGATCTGCTCACCGGCAGCAATTCACGCCTCAAGCTTGCCAACATGCAGGACCGCCTGCTGCTGCGCGCCCGCCCGACGATGACGCTGATCGTTTCGGCTGAAGCGGCAGACGGCGCGCCGAGCGAAGCGGCTATCCGTGCGTTCCTCGGCGCAACCGGACCGGTTGCGCCGTGGATGGACCGCATGGCGCGCGTGCGCTAAGCGCTCGGCCCATGTGCGGCATTGCCGGGATCTTCCATACTGCGGGCCTCAAGCCTGTTGACCCCGACCGGGTGGCGCGGATGTGCGCGGTGGCGGCGCATCGCGGCCCTGACGGGCAGGGTGTGTGGACCGCGCCGGGCGTGGGCCTTGGCCACTTGCGCCTTGCCATCATCGATCTGGCCGGATCACCCCAGCCGATGGCCTCGGCCGATGGCGCGGCGATGCTGGTGTTCAACGGCGAGATCTATAATTTCCGCGAACTGCGCCGCGAATTGCAGGCGGATGGGGCAACCTTCCGCACCGATGGCGACAGCGAGGTGATCCTTGCCGCCTGGCAGAAGTGGGGCGTGGATTGCCTGCCGCGCCTCCATGGCATGTTCGCCTTCGCGCTCTATGACCTCAGGCAGCGCACCCTGCTGCTGGCGCGGGACCGGCTGGGGGTCAAGCCGCTGCATATGGCCACCCTTTCGGATGGCAGCGTGATCTTCGGCTCGGAACTGAAGCAGCTCCTCGCCCATCCCTCCTTGCGGCGCGAGATCGATCCGCTGGCGGTGGAAGACTACCTTGCGTGGGGCTTTGTGCCCGATACGCGCGCGATCCTGAAAGGTGTGGAGAAGCTTCCCGCCGGGCACTACCGCCTGCTGCGCCACGATGCCCCGCCGCCGCCGCCGGTGCAGTGGTGGGATGTTTCGTTCGAGGGGCGCGAGCGCGCTAGCGAGGCCGATCTTGGCGCGCATATGCTCCACCACCTGCGCGAAGCTGTCACCTCGCGCATGGTGGCCGATGTGCCGCTGGGTGCGTTCCTCTCGGGCGGGGTGGACAGCTCCAGCGTCGTTGCGCTGATGGCCGAGGCGAGCAGCGCGCCGGTCAAGACCTGCACCATCGGCTTCGATGTGAAAGCGCTTGATGAAACCGCCTATGCCGGGCGGATCGCGGCGCAATATGGCACCGAGCATTACCAGCGGACGGTGGGCGCGGACGATTTCGAGCACATCGATACGCTGGCGGCGATGTTCGATGAACCCTTCGCCGATGCCTCTGCTTTGCCGACATGGCGCGTCTCGCAGCTGGCGCGCGAGCATGTGACGGTGGCGCTATCGGGTGATGGGGCGGATGAGGCCTTTGCCGGTTATCGCCGCCAGACCTTTCACCACCGCGAAGAGCAGGCCCGCGCGTTCCTCCCCGCCGCGCTGCGCCGCCCGCTGCTGGGCGGGCTGGGGGCGCTTTATCCCAAGCTCGATTGGGCGCCGCGGCCTCTGCGCGCCAAGACCACGCTGCTCAGCCTCGCAGCCAGCGGCGAGGAAGGCTATGCCCGCGCGCAGGCAGTCACCGGGCCGGAGCTGCGCAACGCGCTCTATTCCGACGAATTCCGGCGCCTCAGGGGCGATTACCGCGCCGAACAGCCGTTTGTGGAGCTGATGCGCGGGGCGCCTGCCCGCAGCGGGCTGGACCGCGCGCAATATGCCGATCTCAAGTTCTATCTGCCCGGCGATATCCTGACCAAGGTGGACCGCACGAGCATGGCCGTCAGCCTGGAAGCGCGCGAGCCGCTGCTCGATCACCGGCTGATCGAGTTCGGTGCCCGCCTGCCAGAGCGGGTGCGGGTGAAGGGGGCCACGGGCAAGTGGCTGATGAAGGAGGCCATGCGCCGCTATCTGCCCGAGGATATTCTGTTCCGCCAGAAAATGGGCTTCGTCACCCCGATTGCGGCATGGCTGCGCGGGCCGCTTGCTGGGGAAGCCCGGCGCGTGACGGCGGGCGGCACGCTGGCACGCATGGGCTGGTTCGACACGGCACGGCTTTCCGCGCTGGCCGAGGCGCATATCGCAGGCACGAGCGATCACAGCCGTCTGATCTGGCAATTGCTGATGCTCGAACGCAGCCTTGATCGCCTCGGCTGAGGCGGCGGGGGAACCGGAGGCAGGAGGCGGGGGGCAGTGCGGCCCCAAGGAGCCTCAATTGAGCTCCCCGAGATCAGGCCCTAGTGAGGTCTTGTTAACCACAGTAAGGTGATAGAAAGGTTTGGGTTCTAGACGGTCATCACCTCTGGAAAGCGATGATCCATGCGCAGGTTCCTCCGGTCGACGATCGGAAAGTCATTGCTGATTGCATGGTTGCTCTGGCTGACCGGCCTGAGCGGCGTGATCGACCACGTCTACTGGCACAATCTCTACAAGAATGTGCGCCATTCCGCGCCGCGCAGCATCGTTCTCGTATCGCTCGATGATCTACGTGATCTGGGAAGTGGCTATGAGGCAAAAGTGCTCGACCGGCTGCGCCAGATGATGCCGCGCGAGGTGTTCTTCGATGCCAAGGTTCAGCCCGGAGCCGACAAGGCGGGCGATGCCGCCTTCGCACAGTCGGTGGAATCCTATGGCCGCGACCTTACTTTCATCGTGCGTTCGCAGCAGCTTGATGATTATTCCCCAGCCGCATTGCGGCTTCCCCCGCGGGCGATAACGCGCCGGGCGCAGATCGCGGTTTCGGCGTGGAACGGCAATTTCCTGTATATGGTGGTCTCTGCGCCAACGTCTGTCAGCATCGATGGCCGCAGCTATCCTACCGTCAGCACGCGCCTCGCGCACCTGCCGGAAGTGCGGACCGGGCTGGTCTACCCCGACTTTGCCCTCAATCCCGCGACCATCCGGAAAATTTCGGCCAACGATCTGCTGAACGGTGCGGTTCCGGCCAGCGCCATCTCGGGCAGGGCCGTCATCGTCACCTCGCAGGGCCAAGCGCCGCTGGCCGGCTATTTCGGCAGCGAGATGATGCCGACGGTGGTCCACGACATCGCGGGCGCAGAAGCCTTGCGCAAGCCGTTCTCGCTTGATCTGACCGCCTTGCCGCTGCTCGTGCTGACCATGCTCACACTTGTTGGCGCATCGTTTCTGCGGCGTTACCGGCACAAACTGCCGGTTTATGTCGCGCTAGCGGTAACCGTGTTGCTGGTGCCGGCGGCCGCGCGGGCCAGCGGCATCATTCTTGCCCCGGATGCGGCCATCGTGGGCATGATCGCCTTTGCCGCGATCCGCCTGTGGCAGAAGCGGACCCGGCGCATCCAGCACACCAATGTCTCGGGCCTGCCCAACCTGCTCGCGTTTTCCAACAGCGATCTGGGCGTGGGACGCGATGTGGTCGTGGCCGTGATCGCCCGGTACGAGGAAATGCTGGCGACTCTGCCCGCCGATCATCACGGCGAATATGCGCGCCAGATTGCCCGCCGCATCGGCATCGGCACCGGCGCGCAGAATATCTATCAGGGTGATAGCGGCCACTTTGGCTGGAGCGAGGAAGCCCGCCCGCTGGAAGTTCAGCTGGACCATCTCGAAGGGCTGCGCGCCTTGTTCGCCGCCCCGCTGCAGATCGGGCACCATACGTTCGATACCAATGTGCACTTCGGGCTGGATCGCAACGAGGGGCTGGATGCGCTGACCCGGGTCAATTCCGCGCTGGCCAGCGCCAACGAGGCGCTGGGCAGCGGCCGCACGATCGAACTGTTCGAGGCGCATCGGCTGGCCGAAGCGCCCTGGGAGCTTTCGCTTCATGCGCGGATCGATGAAGGGCTGCGCAATGGCGACATCTGGCTGGCGTTCC
>JAIXYF010000150.1 GCA_027490345.1 Novosphingobium sp. | reverse complement strand
TGGCCGGGTCGGCATCGTTCACCGTTACGCCTTCGAAGAACGCATCGATAGGCGCGCGCAAGCTGGCGAGCGCGGCCATGGCGGCGGTGAAATCTTCCGCCGCAACAGCAGCTTCGGCCTGCGGTTCGGCCGCATCCAGCGCGGCGGTGAGCGCCGCTTCGGCGGGTTCGGGCGCGTAGTCCGCGGCGATGGGCGCGTATTCCTCTTTCTTGAGGATATTCGCCGCGCGCTTGTATCCGGCGAGGAGATTGGTGCCGTCTTCGGTCGTGACGAAGGCCTGCAGGGCATGGACGCGGGCGAGTAGGCGAACGAGATCGTCCTCCCCACCGAGCGCGAAGACTGCGTCGATGAGGTCGTGGCGGACACCGGCTTCGCGTTGCTGGACTTTTAGGCGGTCGGCCACGAAGTCTCGCACTGAGTCTGCATAGTAGACCGGAACCGCCTCCCACTGAGGCAGTCCGAGTTGAGTGCGAAGAGGCAAAATCGGAGTCAGGAGCGCATCCCAGATTGAGAAACGCAGGTCGTTCCTTCCGATTAGGCTCAACACTCCAAGAGCGGCTCTACGAAGCGCAAAGGGGTCTTTCGAACCTGTTGGCCTCTGTTCGATCATGAAGAAGGCAGCGAGCGTATCCAGCTTATCCGCCAGCGCCACGGCCACCGTAACCGGCGCAGTCGGCACATCATCGCCCTGCCCGACCGGCTTATAGTGATCACGGATCGCGTCGGCGACCGCATCCGGCAAACCTTCGGCGCGGGCGTAGTAGCCACCCATCAGGCCTTGGAGTTCGGGGAATTCGCCGACCATTTCGGTGACGAGATCGGCTTTGCAAAGCTGCGCCGCGAGGCGCGCCTGCGCCGGATCGCAGCCGGGCACGATTCCCTCGCTCGCCAGCCATTCCGCCAGCTTCGCCACGCGTTCCACCTTGTCCGCCACGGTGCCCAGCTTTTCGTGGAAGGTGATGCGTCCCAGCTTCTCGGCGTGGACGGGGAGCCGCGTCTTGCGGTCCTGCTCCCAGAAGAAGCGCGCATCGGAAAGCCGCGCGGCGAGGACTTTGCGGTTGCCCGCGACGATCACCGCGCCGCCGTCGTGCGCCGCGATGTTCGCCGTGCACACGAAAGCATTGGCGAGCTTTCCGGCGCTATCCCGGCAGATGAAATACTTCTGGTTCACCCGCGCCGTCAACTGGATCACTTCGGGCGGCACTTCGAGGAAGGCTTCGTCAAACCGGCCCAGCAGCGGCATGGGCCATTCGGTGAGGCCCGCGTTCTCGATAACGAGGCCTTCATCTTCGACCAGCACGAGACCCGCATCGGCAGCGGCCTTCTTCGCGCCTTCACGGACGATCCCCTCACGCTCGGAATGATCGACGATCACGTGCGCGGCGCGCAGTTTGGCGGCGTAGTCGTCCGTGCCGTCGATCAGAATTTCACCGCCGTGGTGGAAGCGGTGGCCCATGGTGGCGCGGCCCGAGCGAATGCCGCCGATCTCGCAATCGATCACTTCGCCGCCCAGCAGCGCGATGATGCCCGAAAGCGGGCGCACCCAGCGCAAGCTGTCGGGCTGGAGGCTCGCCGCGCCCCAGCGCTGCGATTTGGGCCAGGGGAAGGCACGGATGATCGCCGGGATGGCTTCGGCCAGCACATCGGCAGCGGCGCGGCCCGGCTTTTCGACGACGGCGAACCACACGCCGTCGCGTTCGGTGAGTTGCTCCTTGGCAAGGCCCGTCTTGCGCAGGAAGCCTTCGAGCGCCTGTTCGGGAGCGGATGTGCGCGGGCCTTTGGTTTCCTCGTGCACCGCCTCGGTTGCGAGCGGAAGGCCGCGCGCGATCAGCGTCAGGCGGCGCGGGGTGGACCAGATGGTGATATCGCCCACAGCAAGGCCAGCAGCCTGCATTTCGCGGCGGAACAGCTTTTCGAGATCAGCGCGCGCGCCGGCCTGCATCCGCGCGGGGATTTCTTCCGAGCGCAGTTCGAGGAGGAAATCTGCAGTGCTCATGCCGTCCACCCCGGAAACTGCGCTTCCCATTCGGGGCGGTACTTATCCATGTAACCCTCGCACGAACCGCGCGCGAGATCGCGCACCCGGCCCATGTAGCTCGCGCGTTCCTGCACCGAGATCACGCCGCGCGCTTGCAGAAGGTTGAACAGGTGGCTCGCCTCGATCGCCTGTTCATAGGCGGCGATGGGCACCTTGGCCTCCAGCGCCTTGCGGCATTCGGCCTCAGCGCGGCGGAATCCTTCGAACAGAGTGTCGGTATCCGCCACCTCGAAGTTCCACGTCGACATCTGACGTTCGTTTTCAAGGAAAACGTCGCCGTAGCTCACGCCGTGGTTGTTGAAGCGCAAGTCGTAGACGTTGTCGACGCCCTGGATATACATCGCGAGGCGTTCGAGGCCGTAGGTCAGTTCGCCCGCGACCGGCTTGCAATCGAAGCCGCCCATCTGCTGGAAATAGGTGAACTGCGAGACTTCCATGCCGTCGCACCACACTTCCCAGCCCAGGCCCCAGGCGCCCAAGGT
>JAIXYF010000162.1 GCA_027490345.1 Novosphingobium sp. | reverse complement strand
GGCTGGTGGAGCCCGATCTCGAAGCCGGACTTTTCGATCAGTGGGCGCTGCGCGGGATTGCCGAAGAAGTCGTACTGTTGCTGCGCATTCTGGCGCACTGGCTCAGCTTCGGTGTGCCGCTGATGCTGGCCGCGCCGCTGACAGCCGGGCTGCTGGGGCTGAGCGGCGCGCAGCTGTGGACGGTGGAGATGGGCCTGCTGCTGGGCACGCCGGGCCTTGCCGCCATCGGCGTGACCATCGCGGCGTTGACCGCAGGCCTGCGCGCCGGCGCGGCGCTGGGCGGATTGCTGGCGATCCCGCTGGCGGTGCCGCTGTTGATTTTCGGCGCAGGCTCGCTCCAGCCGGGCGGGGAGGGCGGCTTGCTGCTGCTGGCCGCCTCCAGCCTTGCGGCGCTGGCAATTGCGCCGTTTGCGGCTGGCGGCGCGATCCGGGCCGGGCGGGAGTAGCTCCTTCAAACCCGCCCTTGCCCGCGCCCAAGCGCAAATCCGTTGCGGCGCGCGCGGCGGCGCATTACCCAGCGGGCATGAGCCAGATCATCCCGCCGCCCGCCCCGCTGACCAACACCCTATCGCTGATCGGCAATACGCCGCTTGTCCTGCTGAAAGGACCGAGCGAGGCCGCGGGCTGCGAGATCTATGGCAAGTGCGAGTTCGCCAATCCCGGCGCTTCGGTCAAAGACCGCGCCGCGCTGTGGATCGTGCGCGATGCCGAGGCGCGGGGTGCGCTGAAGCCCGGCGGCACCATCGTGGAAGGCACGGCGGGCAACACCGGGATCGGCCTTGCGCTGGTGGCCAATGCGCTGGGCTACAAGAGCGTGATCGTGATGCCCGAAACCCAATCGCGTGAGAAGATGGACACGCTGAGGGCCTTGCGGGCAGAACTGGTGCTGGTGCCTGCCGCGCCGTTTTCCAATCCGGGGCATTTCGTCCACACCTCGCGCCGCATTGCCGAGGAAACCGAAGGCGCGGTCTGGGCCAACCAGTTTGACAATATCGCCAATCGCCGCGCGCATATTGAAAGCACTGCCCCTGAAATCTGGGCGCAGCTGGAAGGCCGTGTCGATGGCTTCATCTGCGCAGCGGGCACCGGCGGCACGATTGCCGGGGTGGGCTTCGGCTTGAAAGCGTTTGACGAGAACGTGACGATTGGTCTAGCCGATCCCCACGGCGCCGCGCTCTATAATTATTATGCGCACGGTGAATTGAAGTCCGAAGGCTCTTCGGTGGCCGAAGGGATCGGGCAAGGGCGCATCACCGCCAATCTCGAAGGCGCGCCGATCGACACGCAGTTCCGCATTTCGGACGAGGAAGGCCTAGAATGGGTCACGCGCCTGCTGGCGGAAGAGGGTCTGTGCCTTGGTCTTTCGAGCGGGATCAATGTGGCGGGCGCGGTGGCGCTGGGCAAGCAGCTTGGGCCCGGAAAGCGCATCGCCACGATCCTGTGCGACACCGGCTTTCGCTACCTTTCCTCGCTTTATAACCCCGATTGGCTGCGCGCGAAGGGGCTGCCGGTGTTCCCCTGGCTGGGATGACCTTTCCCTCGCCCGCATAAGCGGCTAATATCAGGCCTATGGCATTCTTCGGCCTCCTTCCTGATCGTGTTGCTGCGGCGGAGCCTGCGGCCATGGTTGGCACGCGCACTGAAGAAGCGGCCGAGGAAGCGGCGCGCATTGCCGCGTTGCAGCCTGCGCATCCCGGCCCGCGCGAATTGCGGGCGCAAGCCATACACCGCTTGCAGATCGGCCTGTTCGGGCTGGCGGGCATGCTGCTGATCGTCAGCCTGGCCAATGTGATCATGGACCGGGCCAAGCAGGTGGAGCGCACCAGCGCCGCCGCGCCTGCCGCTGCGGCCAGCGCAAGTCCCAGCCCGAGCACGGCGAACGATCCGCTGGTCGATATGGGCGTCGCGCCCGAACTGCCCGTGGCGGGCGGTGCGGGGGCTGCGCGCCCGGCGCCGCGGCCCGCAGCCAACTGAGCGCCCTCCGCACTGCGCTGATCTGCGCGGCATGGCTCTGCGCTGCGGGCACGCTGGCCGCCTGCCACAAGCCCGCGCCGCCTGCGCCCAGAGCGCTGGGCTTGTTCACCAGCCTGCCGATCCTGTGGAGCGAGGCGGACGGCGTGGCCGAGCGGCTTGGCGCGCCGGGCCCGCGAGCCGCTGACCAGCCAGCCTTTGGCCCGCATTGGGCGCGCGGAGTGCTGGAAGAGCGCCGCCAGCTCGTGCCGCTCGATACGCTTTTGGCCCCCGAGTTGGCCCCCGGGCTGGCCCCCGGGCTGGCCGGCGAGTTGACCCATGGGGCGCTGGCCGATCTTGTGATCGCGCAGCCGCGTCCGCTTGAGCCTGCGGAGAATGTCGGCCTTGATGCTTGGGTTCGCGGCGGCGGGCACGTGCTGCTGTTTGCCGATCCGCTGCTCACGGCCGAAAGCCGCTTTGCGCTGGGCGATCCGCGCCGCCCGGCTGATACGGTGCTGCTGGATCCGCTGTTGGCGCACTGGGGGCTTGTGCTGAAGCCGGGCGAATCGGGTTCGGCGGGAGCGGGCGGGAAAAAAGGGGGGCGGGAAAATGCGGGAACCCCTATTCCTGTCTCCATTCCCGTTTCTGCCCCCGGCGTGCTGGCCCTGCTGCCCGGCGGCCCCGCCGGGTGCCACATAGAGCAGGCCGGGCTGATGGCGCAGTGCCGCATCGGGCGCGGAACCGCGCTGATCGTGGCGGATGCGGCGCTGCTTGATCGGGCCGAAGGGCCTCCTGCGGCAGCCCGCGCCCGCGCGCTGCGCCGCCTGCTGCAGCGGGCCTTCCCCATCTGAACCTGCCCCTTGCGGGAAACCACGGGCAGCGAGCACGGGAAAATGCGGGAATGGGCTGGGCCATGGTGCGGCGTGCGCGGAGCATCGGCAATTTTTGGCGGAAATGCGTGGTTGCAGCGAGCGTCTGCCTGAAGGTGACCACGCTACGTGATTTACCCAGGCAAAGATTCATCCACTAAAATCAACGTTTGAACGCAATTTCCCGCATTTTCCCCTTTTCGCCCGGGGTGTCCCGCGTTAAGAGATCGCTTCATCGGGACGAACTCCATGACGCATCCGCGGGGGATGAGTCGGCCATGCTGCGCAGCGGGGCCGGGTCGGGAGGCTTTCGTCCAAGGCGGGGAAACGGCGCGTGGCTGGGGGCGTGGCTGGGACACAGTCGCAGTATTGGGGGCAGGGCTTTTCGCCGCGCGGCGAAAAGAACCGGTTCGTCCTCCCTGCCGATTTCCGCCAGACGGTCCGCGAAGCCTCGCACGGCAACCGCATGCTCTGCCTTGATCGGCACCACAAACATCCCTGCTTGGTCGGCTTCGGCGAATCCCGCGCGGCCAGCTTTGCCGAGCAGATCGCGCATGAGGAACGCGTGGCGATCGAGCGCGGCGAGCCTTTCGATATCGACGAGCGCCTGGCGCAAGTCGCCGGGTTTGCCCGGATCAGTTTTGACGATTCTGGCCGCTTCGTTCTCCCTGAATATCTGGGCGAGCAGGTGGAAGTGGCTGATGCGCTCTATTTCCACGGCGGCCTCCACCAGATCACGATCTGGGCGCCCGACGTGCTGTTCCGGATGGGTCCCGGCTGGGACTCGGTTAAATCCGCATGCCGTGCCAAGATGGCCGAGCATGCTGCCAAGGCGGCGCGCAAATGAGCGCGCCCCACGCCTTTGGCCCCCATATCCCTGTGCTCCTCGATGAGGTGATGGCCGCGCTTAACCCCGGGCGCGGTGCACTGATCGTGGACGCCACCTTCGGCGCAGGCGGGTACACCCGCCGCCTGCTCGGTGCCGGTGCCACCGTCCATGCCTTCGATCGCGACCCCGACGCGATTGCGGCAGGACGGGCCTGGGGGGAAGTTTCCCAAGTGCCGCCGGAGCTTGTGCTGCACCCCAGGCGCTTTTCCGAACTGGCCGAGGGGCTGGCCGAGGCTGGTGTTGCCTCTGTGCAGGGCGTGGTCTTCGATATCGGCGTCAGCTCGATGCAGCTCGATCAGGCCGCGCGTGGGTTTGCCTTTTCCAGCGATGGCCCGCTCGATATGCGCATGTCGCAGGCGGGAGAAAGTGCTGCGGATTTCCTCAATGGTGCAGCCGAGGAAGCCATTGCCGACGTGCTCTACCACTATGGCGATGAGCGCCAATCGCGCCGCATCGCCCGCGCCGTGGTGGCGGCCCGTCCGCTCACGACCACTGGCCAGTTTGCGCAAGTCGTGCGCAAGGCGCTGGGCTATCGCCCCGGCGCACCGAAAGACCCGGCCACGCGCAGTTTTCAGGCCGTGCGCATCCATGTCAACGGCGAGCTGGACGAGCTTCACGCCGGACTGGCGGCAGCAGAGCGCGTGCTGGCGCCCGGCGGCTGCCTTGCCGTGGTCAGCTTCCATAGCCTTGAAGACCGCATCGTGAAGCAATTTCTGCGCGAGGCAGCCGGTGCGGTTCCCGCTGGCTCGCGCCACCTGCCGATGGCGGGCCCCGCCGCCGCGCCGGCGTTCGAAAAGCCTTCCGCCGCGATCCGCCCCAGTGCGGACGAGCAGGCGCGCAATCCCCGCGCGCGCTCTGCCACGCTGCGCTGGGCCGTGCGCACCGCGGCTCCGGCGCGCGAAGGGCGCGTGATGGGGGGGGGGGCGGCATGATGGTCAGCGCGCGCCGCTTCCGCTCGATCGGCTGGATCGCCTCGCTCCTGCTGTGCACCGCGCTGGTCATGGTGCTGGCGTTCCGCGTCAATGCGCTGCGCAGCCAGGTTCACCGCACCGAGCTGAAGATCATCGCGCTGCGCAAGGAAAAGCTCTACCTTGAAACCGAGGTGGAAACGCGCGCCAATCAGCAGCAGCTCAAGCTGTGGAACGATGTCGAGTTCGGCTTTGTTGCGCCTTCGGCCAGCCAGTATCTGGCCAGCGAGCGCCAGTTGGCCGCCTTTGCCAAGCCCGAAGGCCCCGATGCGCCTGTGCCGATCCGTGTGGCCAGCGCCGATGATGCGATTGCCGCTGAGGCCGCGTTTCCCTCGATGATTGCGCAGTTGGCCGGGCAGGCCCATCTGTCTGCACCAGCCGACAGCAAAGAGGCTGAGGTAAAGCCTGCTGCCAAACCGGCCGACGCCGCTGAACGCGCCGCTGCCACGGCCAATCTGGGCGCCCGGCTGGCGATGGTTTCCGCGCCGGCCAAGGGCTTGAAAGAGCAGGCCGCCGGAAAGCCCAAGGAAGCTGATCGCAAGCGTGCGCTTGCC
>JAIXYF010000035.1 GCA_027490345.1 Novosphingobium sp. | reverse complement strand
TGATGTTTGCGAACAATTTCTCGGTGCTCACCCAGTGGGCGCCGTGGAAGGGGCTTTATACCAAGACGCTGCGCGAATATGGGCTGGAAGACAAGTGCGTCTCGGTGCGCTCGCCCAATATCGCACCCGATGTGTCGAACCTTCTGGGCGGCAAGGAGGAAGATGTGTTCCCCAGGCTGCTCGAAAGCGCGATGCAATGCGTGGAAGACGGCGCGCAGGCAATCTGCCTCGGCTCCACCACCATGCACCAGAGCCACGCCTGGCTGGCCGAACGCCTGCCAGTGCCGCTGATCAATCCCGGTCCGTTGACGTACAAGCTGGTCGAAGCCGCCCTTGCGCTGGGCCTGAACCACAGCCGCGCCGCTTATCCCAAGCCGCATGTCTATATGGGCGACATGATCAGCGGGATGCTCGATGGCGGCGCGCGGGTGCAGAAAAGTCAGGGCTGATCCATTTCCGCCACGGCTCCTACCCTGCCGCGCCAGAGCGGCCTCGGCACGCTGTTTGCAACTTCGCTGATCCAGATCGCTGCGTCGTTCACGATCGCCGCGCCGCTCGCCATCTCGGTGGTGATCGTGCACGCGCAGCACCTGCCCGAAAGCTGGATCGGGTATTACACTTCGTTGATGTATGCAGCGGCGATTGCCGGCTCGGTCAGCACCGCGCGGCTGATGACCGGGCTGAGCGTGCGCGCGCTCCAGCTGGGCTCGGTCTTGGCTACGGGGCTGGGCTATGCGCTGTTTTCCGCCGTTGCGGCTGATGCCTTGGGCGCACTGCTGGCCTGCCTTGGCATTGCGCTGATGGGCTTTGCCTATGGCGTGATCGTGCCTTCCAGCTCGTTCGTGCTGGCGCAGCGCTATTCGGCGCGGATGCAGCCGCTGGTCGTGTCGCTGCGGCAAACGGGCGTGCCGGTGGGCACGGCGATGGTGGCGCTGATTGCGCCTTATGCCGCGCAGCATGGCGGCTGGCATACGCTCACGCTGCCGGTTCTGGCTTTGCTCGCCGTCACGTTCGTGCTCTCGCTGCCAGGGCTGAAGACCCATGGTTCGATCTCCGCCCACCTACCACCCCGCCAGAATCTGCTGGCAGCGATGCGCGGCGCGTTCAGCCAGCAGGCGACCCGGCAACTGGCCATCGTTGCAGGCGTCTATGCGATGAATCAGGCGGCGCTGACGACTTATCTCGTGCCGGGGCTGTTCTGGCTGCATGGCCTGTCTGTCGGCAAATCGGCGGGCTATCTGGCGATTGCGACCATGGCAGGCGCGATAGCGCGCATCGTGTTCGGCCTCACCACTGCGCGCTTTGGCTGGGCAAACCTCCATCTTGCGCTGATCGGGCTGCTGACCGGCGTTGCATGGCTGCTGCTGCTCTGGCCCCTGCCATCGACCTTGCGGCTGGCGGCAGGCAGCGCGCTGCTGGGCATGACCGCGATGGGCTGGAACGGCATTCTGCTGGCAGAACTGGGGCTGGCGGCCCCTGCCGGGCGGACGGCTGAAGCGGTCGCCACTGGCACGTCGTTTGCTTATCTCGGCGTGCTGGTGGCGCCGCTGGTGTTCGTGCAGCTCGATCACCTGCTGGGTAGCAAGACGGCTGCGCTGGCGGGCATTGCTTCGCTCGCTGTGGTGGCAGGCGCGCTTTTGCTGCGCGGGAGCGCCCGCCGCGCGGCGCGGTAGCGGCCGCTCAGCCTGCCTGCGCGGTCTTCGCCAGATCGAGCGCGATATCGACGATCATGTCTTCCTGGCCGCCCACCATCTTGCGGCGGCCGACTTCGGCCAGGATCGCGCGGGTATCTATGCCATAATCCGCGCTGGCCTTTTCGGCGTGGCGCAGGAAGCTGGAATAGACCCCGGCATAGCCCAGCGTCAGCGTCTCGCGGTCCACGCGCACGGGGCGGTCCTGCAGCGGGCGCACGAGGTCTTCGGCGGCGTCCATCAGCGCATAGAGATCGCAGCCATGCTGCCAGCCCATGCGGTCTGCGGCGGCGATGAACACTTCGAGCGGCGCATTGCCCGCGCCCGCGCCCATGCCCGCAAGGCTGGCATCGACGCGCACTGCGCCGTTCTGCACCGCGACGATCGAGTTGGCGACGCCGAGCGAGAGGTTATGGTGGGCATGAACGCCGCGCTGCGTTTCAGGCTTGAGCACCCTGTCATAGGCCCGCAGGCGCGCGGCATATTCGTCCATGTTCATCGCGCCGCCGCTGTCGGTGACGTATACACACTGCGCGCCGTAGCTTTCCATGAGCAGAGCTTGGCTTGCCAGCGCCTCGGGCGGGGCCATATGGCTCATCATCAGGAAGCCCGAAACGTCCATGCCTAGGTTTCGGGCCGCTTCGATATGCTGCTTCGAAACGTCTGCCTCGGTGCAATGCGTGGCGATGCGCACCGATTTCACGCCCATTTCGCTGGCGTGCTTGAGATCATGCACCGTGCCGATTCCCGGTAGCAGCAGCGTGGTCAGCACGCTGTGTTCGAGCACTTCGGCGACCGCGCCGATCCAGTCCCAATCGGTGTAGGCGCCGAAGCCGTAGTTGAAGCTGGAGCCCTGCAGCCCGTCGCCATGCGCCACCTCGATGGCATCCACTTTGGCCAGATCGAGCGCGCGGGCGATCTTACGCACGTGATCGAGGCCGTACTGGTGGCGGATGGCGTGCATCCCGTCGCGCAGGGTGACGTCCTGGATATAGAGCTTCTGCGTGGTTGGGTCCAAAGTCATGCCGCCATCCTTACAGCGATCTTCTCGGCGGTCTTGAGCGCGGCCGAGGTCATGATATCGAGGTTGCCAGCATAGGCGGGCAGGTAATGCGCCGCGCCTTCCACTTCGAGGAAGACCGAGACCTTGAGGCCCGTAAAACTGCCGCCCATTTCCGGGATGCGCAGCGGCTGGTTGCCGCCGATGCTTTCGAACTGCACCGCCTGCTTGAGCCGGTAGCCCGGCACGTAGCTCTGCACTTCGGCCACCATATCGTGGATCGATTGGCGGATGGCTTCGCGGTCGCCGTC
>JAIXYF010000043.1 GCA_027490345.1 Novosphingobium sp. | reverse complement strand
GCGCTCTTGCCGGGCTGGTCAAGCCAGTGGGCAAAACTGTGCGAATAAAGAACCACTACCGGGTGTTTTCGCTGCATGCCTTGCTGACCTGGCAGTTTCGATATCTCGCCTTTCACGGCCCAGCCAAGCTGGTGCTCAAAGGCGGGCGCGGCGTGCGCATTGAAGCGGCAGGGCTTGGCCGGATCGTCAATCCGAGCCAGTTGATCGGCTTTTCGGCAGACTTGGCCTACTCAGTGATCCGGACCGAAGTGTTCCTCTATTACCTTCTGGGGCGGGAACCCTTGCTCAAAGACCAAGTCGCGGAGGGGCGCGGCGTGCTGCTTATCGAAGAGGCTCCGCTGGCGGGCAAAACGGGCCTGAAGCGCGGTTTTGAAGGCGTCTTTGACGCAGCTCTGAAACTCTTCGGGATCTAGGCGCAACCAGCGCAGCCATATCAGGATCAATTCGGCGGTCTAACTTCGACCAATTCCGCCGCCGCTGTGATCTTTTCCACAGCCCCCGGCAGACTCGGGACGAAGTGACATTGCTGCCCGATGAACGGAAAGGCCCCGCACTCCTCGAATCGGCCCAAATCCTTAGAGATGCTGCACATGCACAAGAACGTGGTCGCCGCTCTCATCGCTCTCCTTTCGCTCTTCGCGTTGCCTTCGGCTGCGCAGGCGCGGCTCCAGTGCGTCGCTTATGCGCGGCAGGTTTCAGACGTGCAGATCAGCGGCAATGCGCGCGATTGGTGGGGGGGTGCCGAAGGGCGGTATGCGCGCGGCCAGCAGCCCAAGGCCGGTGCCGTGCTGGCCTTTTCCGGCACGCGTGCGATGCCCTATGGCCATGTCGCCGTCGTGCGCAAGATCGTCGATGATCGGCATATCCTGATCGATCACGCCAACTGGTCGCGCCCCGGCATGGTCGAGCGCGGTGTGATGGCAGTCGACGTTTCGTCCGCTGGTGACTGGAGCGCGGTGCGCGTGTGGTATGCGCCGACCCGCTCGCTCGGCTTGCGCCCGAGCGCGGCCAAGGGCTTCATCTATCCGCGCGCAGCTGCGCCCGGCACGCAGACCGCCAGCGCGGCAGGCGTTTCCATCTCCGGCTAAGTCGCCATCACGAAGCGCGGCGCAGCAGCGCTTCCTCTGTCGCATCCCCGTCCAGCAGCGCTCTGGCATCGGCCGCAGGCATGGCCCGCCAGAACAGATAGCCCTGCACCAGTTCGCAGCCCGCCGCTTGCACCAGCAGCCGCTGCACTTCGGTCTCAACCCCTTCGGCCACCACTTTCATGCGCAGCGTCTTGCCCAGCGTGGTGATGGCGCAAAGGATCGAATGCGCATCGCGGTCACGCTCGATGTTCTGCACGAACGAGCGGTCGATCTTGATCCGGTCAAACTGGAACGAGCGCAGATACGACAGCGACGAATAGCCGATCCCGAAATCATCGAGCGCGATGCGGATGCCCATGCGGTTCAGTTCGCGCAGCACGCCGATCACGTGCGCGCTGCGATCAAGCATGACGCCTTCGGTCACTTCAAACACCAGCCGCTGCGGGTCCATCCCGGTTTCTTCGAGCAGCCCGGCGAGCGTGGGCAGAAAATCGCCCGCCATGATCTGCAGCGGCGAAAGATTGACCGAGATGTCACAGGCCGGCCAGTTGCGGCATTCAGTGAAGACGTGGCGCAGCACCCAGGTGCCCAGCGGGATCATCAGCCCGCCCTGTTCGGCAATCGGCACAAACAGATCGGGGCGGATCTCGCCGCGTTCAGGGTGGTTCCAGCGCAGCAGCGCCTCGAAGCCGCCAATCACCCCGGTGCCGGTATCGACCACCGGCTGATAGGCAATCGAAAGCTCGCCCCGGCTGATCGCGAGCCGCAGCTCCATTTCCATCTCGCGGCGCAGCTTCACGCTGGCATCCATATCGGGCGTGAAGCGCCGGTAGCGCCCGCGTCCGCGCTGCTTGGCGCGGTAGAGCGCGATATCGGCGCGGCGGAGCAGTTCGCCGGGATCCTCGCTCTGTTCCGGCCCCCAGCTGATCCCGCAGCTGACCGAAACTTCCAGCGTATTGCCCGAAATCACAAAGGGCTGGCGCATCAACCGGATGATCCGGGCGCCAAGCTGGTCTGCCGCGCGCGCGCCATCATCGCTGGCGTGGAGCAGCACGAATTCATCGCCGCCGAACCGCGCGATGAAGGCATCGCGGGGCAGCCCGGCGCGCAGCCGATGCGCCACCTGGCGGACCAGTTCATCGCCCACGTGGTGGCCCAGCGTGTCGTTGACCAGTTTGAAGCCATCGATATCGATATAAGCGACAAAGAGGTTGCCCTCCCCCTGGCCCTTGATCAATCCGCTCAGCTGCGCGCGCAGCCGCTGCATATAGTAGACCCGATTGGGCAGACCGGTCATAGCATCGTGCAGGGCGTTGTGCTGGGCCTGCGCCTCGCTGGCCTTCAGTTCGTTGGCCGTCAGGCGCATGCGCCGCACGATGATCGCGCCGCCAGCCACAACCCCGAGGAAGAACAGGATGAACGCGGCCAGCACCGGCGCGGTGCGCTCCACGATCTTGGGGCCCGGCACTTTGGCGGTCCACGTGACCCAACCGATGCGATCGCCGAAAGCGGTGGTCAGCGGCACGGCATTCTTGCCGCCAATATGCGCTGCATCGGGAACGAAACCCAGATCGCGCAGCACTAGATCCGCCCCCATCCGGTTAAGGATCGATCCATCCAGATAGCGCAGCGTGGCAACATAGTTGGGCTCGCGCCGCAGCAGGCTGTAATCGTTATCGGGCACGATGGAGACAACGGACAGGAACGCAGGCCGCCCGTGGCGCAGCACTGGCGTTGCCGCCCAGCGATTGAGCGGCTGCCCGGAAGCCGCCACCGGCCAGGCGACATCGGTGAGCTGCTTTGTGCCGGCAATCCGCCCGCCCAGCGGCTCGTTGCGCTTGGCCCGGGCAATCAGGTCTTCCACGTGCCAGCGCACTTCATGGTATCCTGCGCTGCCGGATGGCCGCCCTTGCGCCCAGCCATGGACCAGTGTGCCATCGGGCTTCACCAGAAACATCGCATCGGTTTCAAGATTGTTCCACACGAAATCGCCGAGGAAATGGTTGGCCCACGCTTCGTTGTCCGCCAGCACGGCGTTGCGCATGGCATCGTCCCACGTCAGCTGGACTTTCTGCGCCGCCACGATCGAACTGCCGAGTTGATCGATATAGCGCGCCACAAGCACCCGTTCGTCCTCGCGCGCCAGTTCATCGGCAATGCGCGTGGAGCGAGAGAACACCGCCACGAGCAAGGCCGACAAGGCAATCAGGGCGAGAAACGTGGCCAGCGCGATCCATCCCGTGCGCAGAGTGCGCACCGATGATCGCGCCCCCGCGGCTCGGCTGATGTGATCCAGACCCATCGCCCCGTCCTTAGAGGGGGCAAGGAAACAAACGGTTAGCGCAGATTACGCAAAACGGGAATTGTGCTGCCAGAATGGTGGAATTCCCGGGCCGCCATCCCGCTTACCTGCTCGCGCGCTGCTGCGCCGCACGCCAAATCGGTTGCAATGCCGCACTGGAATTGCCATCGTGACGCCTAACCAAAAGCCATAGCGGGAGAAAACCGATGCGTGAGCATCTGCAGCACTACATCAACGGCGTCTGGACCCCCAGCGAAGGCGGCAAGCGCCACGAAGTGATCAACCCCGCCACCGAGGAGCCTTGCGCGGCCATTACGCTGGGCAGCCAGGCCGATGTCGACAAGGCCGTGGCCGCTGCCAAGGCCGCTTTCCCCGCCTTCGCCGCCACATCGGTTGAGGAACGCCAGGCGCTGCTGCAGCGCATTCTGGCCGAATACAAGAAGCGCATTCCCGATTTCGCCGCGGTGATCAGCGAAGAGATGGGCGCGCCCATCGGCTTTGCCGGCACGGCACAGGTCGGCGCGGGCATTGGCTATATACTGGGCACGCTGGAAGCACTGGAAGGCTTCGAATGGGGCCACCCGGTGCCCGGCGCGAATGCCCGCTTCGTTTATGAACCGATCGGCGTGGTCGCCGCGATCACACCGTGGAACTGGCCGCTCAATCAGATTTGCGCCAAAATTGCGCCGTGCATCGCCGCGGGCAACACCGTGGTGCTCAAGCCTTCGGAAGAGTGCCCCTCAAACGCAGTGATCATGGCCGAAGTGATGCACGCTGCGGGGGTTCCTGCCGGCGTGTTCAATCTGGTGCAGGGCGATGGTCCGGGCGTAGGCGTCGCGCTCACCGTCCACCCCGATGTCGATATGGTGAGCTTCACCGGTTCGACCCGCGCGGGCATCCAGATCGCCAAGAACGCGGCTGACACGGTGAAGCGCGTTCATCAGGAACTCGGCGGCAAATCGCCCAATCTGGTGCTGGAAGATGCCGATTTTGCCGCCACGTTGCCGGGCACGCTGCAGGGCATTGTTGCAAACACCGGACAGAGCTGCATCGCTCCCACGCGCTTGCTGGTGCCCAAGGCGCGCAAGGAAGAAGCTGAAACCTTCGTGAAGAACTACTTCGCGGCGGTGAAGGTCGGCAATCCGGCAGAGGACGGCGCGCATATCGGCCCGGTGGTCAACAAGGCGCAGTGGAGCAAGATCCAATCACTGATCGACACTTCGATCAGCGAAGGGGCGGCGCTGCTCGAAGGCGGCCCAGGCCTGCCCGACAACGTCAACCGCGGCTACTATGTGCGCCCGACGGTGTTTTCCGACGTGACGCCTGACATGACGATCTTCCGCGAGGAAACTTTCGGCCCGGTTGCCACGATCACCACCTATGAAGGGATCGAGGAAGGCATCGAGCTGGCCAACCGCACCGCCTACGGGCTTTCGGCGGTCGTCACCGGCGACGTCGAAACGGCCAAGGGCATCGTCGGCCGCCTGCGCGCAGGCCTCGTCGCGGTCAACCAGTGGGGCGGCGTCAAGGGCGGCGCGTTCGGCGGCTACAAGCAATCGGGCAATGGCCGCGAAGGCGGCGTCTATGGCCTCAAGGACTTCATGGAACTGAAGACCATCGCAGGCGCGTAAACACCGCTCACCGGCGGACTTACAAGACCCCGCGCTGCCCCGGCAGCGCGGGGTTTCGTTTGCTCAGTAATCCCGGCTGGCCTTGAGGTTGATGCTCTCGTCCCCGATGGTCGAGATCGTGCCCAGCAGCACCAACCAGCGCGTCACGCGGAATTCGGCGGATGTTGCGCTATAGCCGCGCCCGTCGGTCACCAGTTCGACGAACACGCGCCGCCCGAGGTATTTGCCCACAGCGATCGACGTGCTGCGCCCCACCGCGGCATCGGCGCTGATGATGCGTAGCCGATCCAGCCCGATGGCATTGCGCAGCTTGTTGATCGGATCGAGCCCGCCGCCGCTGCGGAACGACGCCAGCGCCGAAGCGAGCTGCACCGCTTCCGGGGCGGAAATCTGCGTGATCGAACTGCCGAACAGGATTCGGCTGAGCAGCTCTTCTTCGGGCAAGGCCGGAACCGAACTGAACGCAATCTGCGGTTTGAGCGCCGATCCGCTGATCGCGATCTTGGCGCTCACCCCGTTGGCATCGCCTTCAGCCACGATATCGAGGCGCGGATCGACCGGCACTTCGCCGACAAAGCGGATGCGCCCGCGCGTGAGATCGAAGCGCCGCCCGGCAAAATCATACCCGCCGCGCACCAGATCGGCGCTGCCGAAGATCTGCGGGTTGGCGGTATCGCCGCGCAGCCGCACATCGGCGCTCCATTCGCTTTCGAGGCCCAGCCCGCGCACGTCGATGCGGTCTGCGGCAGCGGCATCGATCAGATACTTCCATGGCGTGAACGGCGCGCGCGGCGGGGCGATATCAGCGCGCTGATTGGTTTCGCGCGTCGCAATCAGCGGAAGCTGCTCGGTCACGCTGGTGCGGCCCAGTGTCCAGCGTGCCTTGTCGATATGGACGCGGCCCGCAATCGTGCCGCCGATCCCGTTGGAAACGATCCGCAGCGGGCCGGTGACCGTGGCAGACATGTCGTCGCGGTTGATCAGCTGCGCGCCGACGGCGGCAATGCGCAGATCAAGCCCGACGCCGCGTGTCGCCACATCAGACAGGTCCACCGTACCGCTGCCGCTCACCGTGCCGCCACCCGAACCGCCGCCCGAACCGCCACTGGGGCCAATACCGGCGGTCTTGCCGCTGAAATGCGCGAGGCTGAGGCGCGCATCGGCAAAGCTGCCACTCGCTTCTACTTCGCGCACATCGGAGCCGGTGAGGTTCGATTGCACGCGTAGCGCGCGCGTGGCCACCGCGCCGGTGATCACGGGATGATCGATCGAACCGGTGACACTGGCCGCCGCGCCGAGCGGGCCGGTCAAGTCGATCACTTCGATCGCCGCCAGCCGCCACAGCGCTTCGGCCGGGCCGCTATAGCGCAGCTGCGCTTTCAGCGTGCCGCCGCGCAGCCGCTCCAGCATCGTGCCGCCGCGCGGCAGTTCGGTCACCAGCGCCTGCAGCCGCCCGCGCATGGCCGCGCCTTCACGCGCCACGGCGCGAATTTGCAGCGCTGCCGGATCAAGCGCGGCCACGAGCGCCAGATCGAGCGGGCGCGAGGACAGCACAAGGCCCGACCGCGTGAGGCCTTTCACTTCGAGCGCGGCATGGCCCAGCGGCGCGCCAAGGTGATCGTTCTCGTAATCGATCACGCCCGAGGCGAGGCCGCCCATGCCCAGATCCGGCAGGACGATATCCAGCACCGAAAGCGGCATGCGCGAGAGCAGCAACCTCAGCTTGGTCGCCCCGCCCAGCACATGCCCGCTGGCAATCACGCTGCCCCGGCCGAAATCGATCTGCGTGGGCTGGAGCCGCCAGCCGGCGGCCATCCCGGCGCCCGCCTCATCCGGCTCACGCTCCATCACCGCGCGGCGCGGCATGGAAATGCGGCGTCCGGCATAATCGCCTGCCACGAAAACCACGATCCGATCGGGCGAAAAGGCGCCCGTGCCTTGCAGCGCAAAACTGGTGCCGCGCCGCCCCATCAGCGAAGCGGTGACACTGCCCGAACCGTTGATGATTGCCGCATCGGCGGCCAGCCGCCCGATAAACACTTTGCCCGCGCTGATCCCTTCGGCCTTGAGTGAGGCCTGCAGCGTGGAATTGCCGTTTTCCAGCAGCCCTTCTGCGATGATGGTCGCATTGCCCACCGCGATGGGATTATCACCGCCAAAGCGTGCGCCGCGCGCAGCGATCTCTGCTTTCAGGCCCTGCCCTGCCCCCTCGGGCGCCAGATCCAGCGTGCCCGACACCCCGCCACCCGCCAGCGCGAGATGGCCGGTCACGCCCGCCTGCGTCACCTCGGCGCTGCCGGTGATTTCGGTCTGATAGACCGTGAACCGCTCGATCCCGAGCCGCACCGGACCATCTTTGGGCGCGGTGAGCATGACAAGGCCGCTGAACGGACCAAGCCGCGAATCCCCCCGGCCCTCGATACGGAAGCCCTCGCCTGCCGGGCTCAAGGCCAGATGCACATCTTTCAGGCTGGCGGCGGGCAGCGGATTGGCAAGCACGAGGCTGGCGCGCGGCCCATCCCCGGCCAGCGCAGCCTCAAACGTGAACGGCCCATAATCGAGGTGACGGCCCGTGCCCATGATCGTCGTCACGCCGCCGGGCAAAGTCCAGCTGTTCAGCGCCAGCGCCAGCTTGACCGATGCAAGCTCTGCCCGCCGCACCACCAGCGGCTGGTTGCCGCCCACCGCGAACACGGCGCGCAGCCGCACATTGCCGCCGGTGAGCGCAGCCAGCGTG
>JAIXYF010000152.1 GCA_027490345.1 Novosphingobium sp. | reverse complement strand
GGAGCTGGATACCCACCTGCACGATCAGCCAGAGCGCCCACAACGTGAGCGTTCCCGCAATGATCCAGTGCTGTTTGAAGTAGAAAAGATACCGCAGCCACAGCCGCTTCCACCACCTCGCCTTCATGCTGGGGCGGCTCCGTGCCCCCGCCGCACCACCAGATAAACCGGCACCCCGGCCAGCACCAGACCCGCGCCATAGCCCACCGCGCTTGCGCCCAGCCCCCATGTCGCCCAGCCGATGAACGCCGCGCCGCCCAGCGCCAGTACCGTCAGCCCGCGCTCTTCAGGCAGCAGCCGAATGGCGGCCATCATGCTCATGAAATAGGCCAGCATTCCCGCCGCGAGGCTGACCGAGGCGATGAACGCGAACAGATCGCCCATGCCCCGCCCATAGTTGAGCAGCGTTACAGCGCTCAGCAGCAGCGACGACACCACATGCGCGCGCACCGGCGTTCCGCGCGCGCCGTCTGCGGCAAACCAGTGCGGAAAAACTCCGCCGCGCGCCATCGCCTGCGGCATTTCGCCCTGCAGCAGGATAAACCCGTTCAATGTGCCGAACGCGCTGATCGCGGCAAATACCGCGACGACCGAGGCCATGTTGCCGCCAAACGTGCGGCCCAGAAAATCCGCCACCGGGGCGGGGGAGGCCGCTGCCTGATCGGCGGGCATATAGGCCCAGAACGCCACGCTGATCCCGAAATAGACCGCGCCTGTCAGCAGCACACCGATGATCGTGGCGAGCGGCACCACGCGCGCCGCATTCTCGACCTTGCCCGCAGGCACGGTTGCGGATTCGAGCCCCAGAAAGCCCCAGAACGTGAGTCCCGCCGCCGCCGCAATCGCGCCGGGCGCGATGGAAACCGCAGCAGGCGCCACGCGCGGCGTGCCGCTGGCGGCGAACCACAGCGCAAGGGCGATGAGCAGCACCAGCGGCAGCAGCTTGAGCGCGGTTGTCACCACCGAAAACGCCCCCGCCGCGCGCACGCCCCGGATGTTGAGCAGGGTCATGCCCCACACGCAGGCCACGGCCAGAATGGCGGGCAGGCCGGGCGTCTTGCTGATCCATGGCATCACCAGGCTGAGATTGCTGACCACCGCTACGGCAATCGCGCCGTTGCCCGCCCAGAGCATGACCCAATAGCTCCACGCAGCGGCAAAGCCCGCAAATGGGCCGAACGCGGCCTGCGCATAAGCATAAGGCCCGCCCGAGAAGGGGAGCCGCGCGCCCATCCGCGCAAAGGCGGCGGCAAGGCATGTGGCGCCCGCAATCGTCACCATCCAGCCGATCAGCTGGTTGGTGCCCAGCGGCGCCAGCGTGGCCGGCAGCAGATAGATGCCGCTGCCCACCATGTTGCCCACGCACAGCGCTAGCACCATCCAGAAATTGAGGCCGCGCGGCTCTTTGCTCATTGACCCACCCATTGTCGCTTGGCGCACAGACTAACGCTTGATCGCGCCGCGTCACCGTGTTTGTTGCGCGCCATGGCCAGCCGCACGATCACCGCTCCGCAATATGATCCCCGCCTTGTGCGCGCCGCGATGGCGATGAACGCCAATGTGCTGCACGAGGCCGAGCCCTTGCTGCGCGCGCTGCTCAAGGAAAACCCGTTCGATGTGCGCGCCATCCGCTTGTTTGCCGAGCTGGCAGGCCGCATCGGGCGGTTTCAGGATGCGGAAAACCTGCTGCGGCGCGCCATCGAACTCGCGCCCGATTTCACCCCGGCGCGCGCCAATCTCGCGCTCGTGCTCTATCGCACCGAACGCGTGGCCGAAGCGCTGGAGGAGCTGGCGCAAGTTTCGGCGGAAGACCCGGACAATCCCGGCACGCTTAATCTGCAGGCCGCCGTCTATGGCCGCATCGGCGAATTTGACGAGGCGCTCGCGCTTTATGCCCGCGTGCTGGAAGACATGCCCCGCCAGCCCAAGGTGTGGATGAGCTATGGGCACTTGCTCAAGACGGTGGGGCGGCTGGAGGAAGGGATCGCTGCCTATCGCAGCGCGCTGGCCATCCAGCCCGGCCTTGGCGAAGTGTGGTGGAGCCTCGCCAATCTCAAGACCGTGCGCTTCACCGAAGAAGACATGGCGGCCATGCGCGCGGCGCTGGCGGGCGGCGGCGTCTCGCCCGAAGACCGCTGGCACCTCGATTTCGCGCTGGGCAAGGCGCACGAGGACCGGGGGGAGGCCGAGGCCGCCTTCGCGCACTATGCGGCTGCCAATGCCCTCAGGAAAAAGCGTCTGCCCTACAAGGCCGAGGATACTACCGCTGCGGTCGATGCCGCCATTGCGGCGGCCACGCCAGAGCTGTTTGCGCGCCATGCCGGGGCGGGGTGCCCGGCGCCCGATCCGATCTTCGTGCTGGGGATGCCGCGCGCAGGCTCCACGCTGGTTGAGCAGATCCTCTCCAGCCACAGCCAGGTGGAAGGCACCAGCGAATTGCCCGATATCGGCATTCTGGTGCGCACCCTTGCGGATTACCCCGCCAGCCTTGCCAGCATTGCGCCGGAAACCTTGCGCGATCTGGGCGAGCAATATCTTGAGCGTACCCGCGTCCAGCGCCACACTGCGCGGCCCTTGTTCATCGACAAGCTGCCCAACAACTGGCTCCACGCCGCCTTCATCCGCCTGATCCTGCCGAATGCGAAAATCATCGACGCGCGGCGCCATCCGCTTTCGTGCTGCTTTTCCAATTTCAAACAGCACTTCGCGCGGGGCCAGGGCTTTTCCTATGCGCTGGAGGACATGGGGGCCTACTACCGCGATTATGTGCGCCTGCTGGCCCACCTTGATGCAGCGGCGCCCGGCATGGTCCACCGCGTGATTTATGAACGCATGGTCGATGATACCGAAGCCGAAGTGCGCGCGCTGCTGGCCTTTTGCGGCCTGCCGTTCGAGCCGGCTTGCCTTGCCTTCCACGAAACGCAGCGCGCGGTGCGCACGCCCAGTTCCGAGCAGGTCCGCCGCCCGATCTACCGTGAGGGCACTGAAAGCTGGAAAGCCTTCGAGCCATGGCTTGATCCGCTCAAAGCCGCGCTTGGCCCCGTGCTTGCGGCCTATCCCGATATTCCCGCCGGATGGTGAGGCGGTTCGAAGTTATTACGTTGCAAATCGGCAACGAACAAAAATGCATGGC
>JAIXYF010000363.1 GCA_027490345.1 Novosphingobium sp. | reverse complement strand
GCCGGGCCGGACAAAGACATGGGGAGCCAGTTGCAGCGCCCTCCGGGTAAGCCCAAGGCTTTCATAGCCGTCTATGGCCCGGAGCAGCTCGCCCACCTTCACCGGCTCCAGAATCGCCGCGTAGTGTGTCACCTTCGGCGTTGCCAGCGCCCCGCGTAGATCGCGCGTAGGATCGGAGGCCAGCCGGGCAGTCGCCACGGCATAGCGGAACACCATCCCGGCGAGCTGCAACGTCCGGCGAGCGCTTTCCAGCGTGCCCTTAGCTTCGATCTTGCGGGCAGCGGCCAGAATGTCGCTCGGCTCAATCTCCCCGATAGGTAAGCTCCCCAGGGCGGCATTCAGCCGGGACAGGAGATATTCGCTCCGCTTGGACGTGGCGGGCGACCAGCCGCCTTGGCCGTCGCTCTTTCGCTTGGCGCAATACTCTGCGGATATGATGGCAAAGGTGTTCATGGCTTCGGCCTGTTGCCGCACCTTCGCCCGTTGCTTTTCCCGCGACGGGTCTTTGCTGGCGGCGAGTTGCTGCCGGGCTTCGTCCCGGCGCTTGCGCGCATCGGCCAGACTCACTTCGGGATAAGCGCCGAAGGCCATCAGCTTCTCTTTGCCTGCCAGCCGGTACTTGAGTCGCCAGAGCTTCCCACCGGCTGGCGTCACCAGCAGATAGAGGCCTTCACCGTCTGCAACCTTGTATTGTTTCGGTCCCGGTTTCGCCTGCCGGATTGCAACGTCTGTCAGTGCCATGGCCTGCCTCGCATACCCCCAAGGCTGCATCCGCTACCCCCAGCCTCTCTTGGCTTCCCCCAATCATACCCCCATCGGCTGGCGGCTAGATATGGACGCGGATGTACGAATGCGGCCTGATTTGCGCAGAATACCTTGGTTTTTGGGGGTTTGTCCAGACAGATACGGACGCGGCTGGACGGGAAAATGGAGCGGGTAGCGGGAATCGAACCCGCCTAGCTAGCTTGGAAGGCTAGTGCATTACCACTATGCTATACCCGCGCCTTATTTTTTGCTCTGCCACGGCGCGCTCCCGCCCGTCAAGGCGCTGACCGCCCTTGCGGGCAGCCTTGCCATGCTCGGCGTCACCAGCTATTGTTATAAAGTATAACCAATCCCGGAGAGCGACTTGCCCGATACCGCCAACCCTGCCCCCGCTGCTTCTGCGCTTGAGCGACTGCTGCGCCCGCGTTCCGTCGCGGTGGTCGGCGCTTCGGACAAGCCGGGCGCGCTGGGCACCACGCTGCTGTCCAATCTCGATCGCAATGGCTTCGCCGGCGATGTCTATCCGATCAATCCCAAGCGCGAGACCCTGGGCGGGCGCACCTGCCTTGCCAGCATCGAGGCGCTGCCGCTGGGCGTCGATGCGGCCGTGCTGGCCATTCCGCGCGCGGGCGTGCTTGATGCGGTGAAGGCGCTGGCTGCCCGTCAGGTCGGCGGTGTCGTGATCTTTGCCGCCGGGTTTGCCGAAGGCGGGCCGGAAGGGCTGGCCGAACAGCACGAGATCGCGCGGATCGCGCAACGTGCGGGTATGGTCGTGGAAGGCCCAAATTGCCTTGGCCTCGTCAATTACGTGAACCGCATTCCGCTCACGTTCGTCGAAACCGATGCGCGGCCCCCGGCAGGCGGGCGCGCCATCGGCATCGTGTCGCAATCGGGCGCGATGGCTGCGGTGCTGGGCACCATGCTTCTCGCGCGCCAGGCCGGCGTGTCGTATTCGGTCTCGACCGGCAACGAGGCGGCGAGCGGCGTGGAGGATTACGTCGATTGGTTGATCGACCAGCCCGACACCCATGTGATCGCCATGATCGTCGAGCAGTTCCGCAAGCCCGCGCGCTTCCTTGCCGCTGCTGCGCGCGCGGCGGCTGCAGGCAAGCCGATCGTGCTGCTCCACCCCGGCACTTCCAGCGCCGCGCGTGAATCCGCCGCCACGCACACCGGCGCCATGGCAGGTGATTATGCCCTGATGCGCGCCAAGGTGACGCGCGCGGGGGTCATCATGGCCGAAACGCTGGAAGAACTGGGCGATATTGCTGAAATCGCATTGCGCTGCCCGGCGCTGCCTTCGGGCCACACGGCGGTTCTGGGCGAATCGGGAGCGTTCAAGGCGCTGACGCTCGATCTGGCGGAATCGCTTGGCCTGCCGCTGGCACCGCTGCACGATGCGGATTCGCCCGCGCTGCGCGCTGCGCTGCCGCCGTTCGTGCCGGTCAGCAATCCGCTGGATATCACCGCGCAAGGCCTTTCCGAACCGGCGATCTACACCCGCTGCCTTGAAGCGTTGTTGGATGATCCGCGCGTGGGCACTGTGCTGGCAGGGATCATCCAGGCCGAAGCGATCACTTGCGCGATCAAGTTTCCGCCGATCCTGGCCGCAGCAACTGCCAAGCCGCTCACCAAGCCCCTGATCTTCGCCGGGCTGGATGAAGGCGCTGCGGTTCCGGCCGAGCGCATCGCCTCGCTGCGGGCAGCGGGCATCCCGTGGTTCCCGACTACCGAACGCGCGCTGCGGGCAATCACCCGCCTGACGCAGTTTTCGGCACGCGATACCAACATCACTGCGCAGGCGCCGCTGCCCGTGCCCGGCCTTGCCGCCGAAGCGGGCGTGATCCCCGAATACAAGGCCAAGGCGCTGCTCGGCCCCCTCGGCATTCCCTTCCCGGCAGGCCAGTTCGCCGCCAGCGCGGATGAAGCGGTCGCCGCCGCCGAAGCGCTGGGTTATCCGGTCGCCATGAAGGCGCAGGCCGCCGCGCTCAGCCACAAGAGCGACGCAGGCGGCGTGATCCTCAACCTTGCCGATGCCGCCGCCGTGCGCGCTGCGTGGGAGCGGATGTTCGCCAGCGTCGCGGCCTATTCTGCCGCCATCACGCTCGATGGCGTGCTGATCGAAGGCATGGGCGCGCGCGGTGTGGAAATGATCGTCGGCGCGAAGAACGATCCTGAATGGGGCCCGGTCCTGCTGGCAGGCTTTGGCGGCGTGACGGCGGAGATCCTCGGCGACGTGCGCCTGCTTGCCGCAGACATGACGGCAGAGGCGGTGGAAGCTGACCTGATGCAGCTGAAAAGCGCCGCGATCCTTGCCGGCTATCGCGGCGCGCCTGCGCTTGATGTGCCCGCGTTGGCGCAGCTGATCGTCACGCTGGGCCGCGTGCTGCGCGCCGAACCGTCGATCCGCGAAGTCGATCTCAACCCAGTGATCCTGCACCCCAAGGGTCAGGGCGTCGTTGCGCTCGATGCGCTGATGCTGGTGGAGGGCTAAGCGTTCTCAGCGCGGCGCTGAAGCCTTTTCCGCCTCGGCAATCGCCGCGCGCGTGATCGGCTCCATCAACGAATAGCCCTTGGCGTTCGGGTGAATGCCATCGGGCGCAATATCGGGGTTCAGGCCGCCCTCGGCGTTGGCCAGCGCGCCGTGATAATCGGCGTAGACTGCCCCCTTCGCCCGCGCGAGATCGCGCAGCCAGGCGTTGAGCATCATGACCTGCTTCGCCGGGGCAAGCGCGGGCTTCCATGGAAACTTCGCGGCGGGCAGGATGCTGCCCAGCACAATGCCGATGCCATTGGCCTTGGCGATATCGACCATCGCCATCACGTGGTTCTGGTACATTTCCGGGCTGTTCGGGCCGGTGTTCCCGGCCAGATCATTGGTGCCGATCATGATGTGCACCACGCGCGGGCGCAGGCGGACCACGTCCTGATAGAACCGCACCAGGATCTGCGGGCTCGTCTGCCCACCGATGCCGCGCCCCACCGCGCCGCCTGCAAACAGGGCAGGCGCCAGCGGCACCCAGTTTTCGGTGATCGAATCGCCGATGAACACGACGCGCGGCGGCGCGGCGAGCTGCTTGTCCGCTTCCTGATAGCGGCATTCCCAGCCCCAGTCGTTTTTGAGGACATAGGGATGGCCGAACCACAGTCCGCTTTGATCGGGGCAGGGCTTCGCCATCATCCCATCGCCCGGCGCCGTGACTGGCGGGGAGGGTGGGGGCCAGCTTGGCGCAGGGGCGTTCTGGGCCAGCGCAGGGCTTGCCAGCAATGCCAGCGCGGCAGGCAGGCCAGTCACCAGCTTTGGCCGCATCAGATGATCCCCACCGCCTTGCCAGCCCGCTCGAACATGCCGGTGATCACCGCCACCTGCTCTGCCGTATGCTCCGCGCACAGCGAGCAGCGCAGCAGGGTCATCCCCGCGGGTGTGGCGGGCGGGCGGGCAAGGTTCACATAAAGCCCCTCGTGCAGCAGCGCTTCCCACATCATCGCGCCGCGCTCCAGATCGGGCATGATCACCGCAATGATTGCGCTCTGCGGTTCCGCCGTGCCCAGCTTGAAGCCGAGGCGCGTCAACGCTGCGTGCAGCGTGCGCGAGTTTTCCCACAAGTGCGCGCGCTTGCCTCCGGCATGCATCAGCTTGCGGATCGAGGTGGCCGCCGTGGCCACCACACTCGGCGGCAGGCTGGCGGTGAACACATAAGGGCGGCACACCAGCCGCATGATCTCGAACTTCGGATGATTGGAAACGCAGAAACCGCCGACCGTGCCAACCGACTTGGAGAACGTGCCGATCACGAAATCGACTTCGTCCAGCACGCCCTGATCCTCGGCCACGCCGCGCCCGTTCGGCCCGATGAAGCCCATCGAATGCGCTTCGTCCACCAGCACCATGGCGCCGTGTTCCTTGGCGATGCGGATCATTTCCTTCAGCGGCGCGATATCACCCAGCATCGAATAGACGCCTTCGAGCACGACCAGCTTGCCCGCGCCTTCGGGAATGCGCTTCAGGCGCTTTTCCATCGCCTCGATATCGTTGTGCTTGAAGGGCACGACTTCGGCGTCGCCCATCTTGCAGCCATCCCAGATCGAGGCGTGGCTATCGATGTCGAGCACGATGTAATCGCCCTTGCCCGCGATCGTGCTGATAATGCCGAGGTTGGCCTGATATCCCGTAGAGAACACCATGGCATGATCCATGCCGTAGAATTCCTTCAGAGCATCCTCCACCGCGCGGTGGCCGGCATAAGTGCCGTTAAGCACGCGGCTGCCGGTGGTGCCTGCGCCGAAATCATCCAGCGCTTGCTTGCCCGCCGCGATCACGTCGGGATCGAAGGTCATGCCCATGTAGTTGTAGGTGCCGAGCAGGATCGTCTCGCGCCCGCTGCAGATCGCGGTGGTGGGCGAAAGCACTTTCTCCATCACCAGGCTGAACGGATCGGTCACGCCCGTTGCCAGCAGCGAACGCCGCGTCTCGATCAGCGGATCGAATTTGGAGAAGAGATCGGTCGTCTGCATTTCAGCGCCTGCTCGTTCCGGGGGAGTCATGTCGTTCATGCGTTCAGCCCTGCAGCTTGGTCACAGCATCGATCAACTGGCCGTAAGTTTCGATTTCGGCCTGCTGGTTCATGCTGATGATGATGTCGAATTCGTCCTCGATCGCGGCCACGAAATCCATGACCGTGAGGCTGTCCCACTCCAGATCCCCGGCAAAAGAGGTGGTTTCGCCGATGGCGACGCTGTTCTTGTTGAACGGTTCGATCACTTCGGCAATGCGAGCGGCGGTGGCGGCGCGATCCATTTCAATCATTCTCCGGGTTTGAGGCGCCAATGCCCCAAGAATAAGGCTGAAAAGCGGCCAGCCGCGCCGCTTGTCAAGCGCAAGGCGAATGTGTCACTTTCGTGAAGCTGCGCGGCGGGCGCGGCAACCTCTTCGGGAGAGCGCAGCTGGACGATCCGATCCCCCATTTTGAGCCGCCCAGGCCCACCCCTTCGCCGCTGTCTCCCTCCGGTTATTCGAACCATGCGATCCATCTTGTTCGCACCGCGCAGGGCATCAATCTTGCGCTGAGCCAGATGGCCGATTCCAAGGCCTCGATCCTGATGGGCGCAACCTTCGTGGTGTTCACCATCACCGTGGGGCAGGCCCGCAATGGCAGCCTGCCCGCCGCGCTGCTGGTGCTTGCCGCGTTTGCCTTCGCTTCTGCCATGTGTGCCGTGATGGCCGTGCTGCCCTCGATCGGCGGCCCTTCGCGCAACGCGGCCCCGCCGCGCCCCAACAAGCTGTTCTTCGGCACGTTCACCGCGATGGACGAGGACGAGTGGACCGAAAGCGTGCTGGAGGACTTGCGCGCGGACGAAACCGTGTTCCGCACGATGCTGCACGACATGTATCAGAACGGCCAGGTGCTGCAGCACAAGAAATACCGCTACCTTGGCTATGCCTACCGTCTGTTTATGGCAGGGCTGACGCTAACGGTCATCGTGTTTGTGGCGGAATATCTGCTGGCGCGGGCCTGAAAGCTCTTACACCAGCCCTTTCACCGCCATCATGAACGGCCCGATGGAGACGGGCTTGGCCAGATAGCCTTCCGCCCCCGCCTCGCGGATGCGTTCCTCGTCGCCCTTGCCGGCATAGGCGGTCACCGCCAGCACCGGAATCAGCCGGAGGCCGGGATCGCCCTTGAGGGCTTCGATCAGTTCAAGCCCCGAAATGTTGGGCAGCTGGATATCCATGATGATCAGGTTCGGCACGAATTCCCTTGCGCGCACAAGCACATCGCGCCCATCAGCAAGCGGTTCCACGACAAAGCCGCCGGCCTTCAGCACATCGCAGAACAGCTTTCGATTGAGGTCGTTGTCCTCGACAACCAGAATTCTTTTTGCCACTGAACGCCGGTATCCTCATGCTCGCTTGAGGCATCTGCCTAAAGACCCCGGAAGGCCCTGACAATCGCTCGTGAAACTGCCTCCTTGCCGGATCCTGCTGCCACGGCGCTGCAGGCGCTTGGCTGGGTGCTGGGCGATGCGCCGCGCGCGGAACGGTTCCTGTCGCTAACGGGGCTGACGCCCGAGGAACTGCGGGCGGGACTTGGCGATGCCGCGGTGCAGCATGCGGTGCTGGAATTCCTCTGCGGGCATGAGGCGGATTTGATCGCGGCAGCCGACGCGCTGGGCATCGCCCCGGCTGCGCTCGCCGCCACTCGGGAGAGATTGTGATGAAGGTGTCCGCATGAGCAGGCCGCTGGTGATCAGCGATTGCGATGAAGTGCTGCTGCACATGGTCGCGCCCTACAAGGATTGGCTGGGCGAGCAGCACGGCATTGATTTCGTGATGGAAAACAGCGATTTCGGCAAGGCCATGCGCTATGCTGGCACCGCTGAATTGGTGCCCCCGGCGGAAATCTGGCGGCTGCTCGGGCTGTTTTTCGATACCGAGATGCACCGCCAGCCCGCCATTGCGGGTGCGGTTGAAGGGATCAATGCGCTGGCCGAGCATGCCGAGGTCGTGATCCTCACCAATCTCAACGATGATCGCCGCGAAGCGCGTGCCCGCCAGCTTCAGGATGTCGGCATCCATGCGCGCGTGTTCACCAATCAGGGGCCGAAGGGGCCTGCGCTCAAGGCGATCCTTGATGAATTCCAGCCCAGCCGCGCGGTGTTTATCGATGATCTGCCCCAGCACCATGGTTCGGTGATGGAGATTGCGCCGCATGTCAGCCGTCTGCACCTCTGCGGCGAACCGATGATCGCGCGCCACATCGATTGCGCGCATGAAAAGGGCCATGCCCATGCGCGGATCGACGATTGGGACCACGCGCTGCCCTGGCTGATGGGCCGCATCAAGGATTGAGGACTTCGGGGAGTGTATGATGACTGATACCGCTGCCGCCAAGCTTGCCGAACTCGGCTT
>JAIXYF010000088.1 GCA_027490345.1 Novosphingobium sp. | reverse complement strand
TAACGACATAAGTCATGGCAGTGGCAGTCCCTCAGGTTCGATTTCCTGATCTGCTAGAGGGCCGCCCCCCGCCGCGTCAAGCACCTCATAGCAAGTCCTAGCTTCTTCGGGAGGACCGCGTCGCCGGGGGAGGCTGGCCAGCGCGATCACTTTCACCCCCGAGCGCAGCGGCAGGACGAGCACATCGCCGCAGCGCACCAGCGCGCTGGCCCGCTCGATCCGGCGTCCATTGAGGCGGATATGGCCTGCTGCCACCCAATCCTGCGCCAGGCTGCGCGATGCGGAGAAACGCAGGAACCACAGCAGTTTATCGATGCGGAGCGAATCTTCGCCGGGCATCAGCGGATCAGTTCCGCCAGTGCGGCGAACGCGCCCGTGGGCGGTGCCGTGGGCGCGGCAGCGCGGTGATCCGGCGCGGCGCGCGGCGGGCGCCAGTCCCACAGCGGCGGAGCGGGCGGGCCATGCGCGGCATCGGCAAGGGCGCGCGCCATATGGACGCGGAAGCCTGCTGCGCGCAGCAGCGCTGCATAGCCTGCCGTGGCAAGGCCCATCGAACGCGCCAGCGCGGGATCGAGGGTGTAGCGCCTGCTGGCCGCGCCGATGCGCCGCCGGTGCGCGGCCTGAAGCAGCTTCTCGGCCATGTCGACGCGGATCGCTTGCGCACCGGCACGGCGATACCCGGCAGGCAGCGCTCTGGTGGTAACGACCGGCGGCAGGTTCGCCGGCGGCGCGGCAGGCGCTTCGCCGCGCAGCGCGGCCAGGCTGCACCACAGCGCCAGCGGGGCGGCGCGCACCATGGGTGGCAGGAACACGTCGAGCGCGCCGGTGCGCACGCCAAGACGGCGCAGCATGTCGCGCTGGCGCGAATCGAGGCGGTCCAATCCGGCGTCTTCGCGGGCCAGCACGCCGCCGCCGCCGACTAGGCGCAGCAGCAGCGCGCGCAGGTCCGGGCCGGATTCGGCGGCGCGTGCGGCTTCGGCCAGACGGGCCAGCGGGCCAAGTTCGGCAGCGATTCGGCGCGCAAGCCAGCCCTCAAGCGCGGCGTTCAGCAGCGGGCGTTGGCGGGCAGGCAGCAGGCCGAGCGCGGGGTCGAGCCGGAGGCGTGGTTCGAGCACGGATTTGCCCGGCTCCAGCCGCGCCACGGCAAGGCCGTTCCACGTCAGCGCGCCATGCTCCAGCGCCAGGCCCTGCGGTTCGGCAGCGGCGGCGATCAGCGCATCGGCGCGGGCAGAAAGCAGCCCTGGCAAGTGGCGTTCGGCGGCGGCGAGCAGCAACTTGCGATCAGCGGCGCGCGCCAGCGGATCGACCACGAAACGGAAGCCTTCGAGGTGGCCGATGGGTTCGTCATCGACCAGCACCGCGCCTGCCTCGCTCACCCGCACCGGCAGCAGCGACGCATCGCCGCCCGCCTTGCGCATCAGCACGGTGGTGCGGCGGTTGACGAAGCGTTCGGTCAGCCGCGCGTGGAGCGCATCGGATAGCCGCGTTTCGACCGCGCGGGCACGCGCTGCCATTTCCTCGCGGGCCAGAACCCAATCGGGACGCTGGGTGATATAGGCCCACGACCGCACGGCGGCGATGCGGCCCTGCAGCGTGTCGATATCGCCGGAGGGATTGTCCTGCTGGGCGATGGCCTGCGCGACATAGTCTGCGCCGAGATAGCCGCGGCGCAAATCCTGCCACAGGCGGGCGACGAAACGGGAATGGGTTTCCGCGCCCTGCTGGCGGAAATCGGGCAGCGAACAGACCTGCCAGAACCGCTGGACCGAGGCGCGGCCGCGGACGGTGCCGGCCACATCGGGTTCATCGGCCAGCCGCTTGAGCACGGCCAGATCGATGGCAGGCGGCGCGGCCGACAGCTCTGGCCGGGGCGGCGGGCTTTCCAGATCCTCGATCAGCGCACCCAGCGAATCGAACCGGGGCTCGGCCTCACGCCAGAACAGGCGGGTGAGCGGGGGGAAGCGGTGCTCTTCGATGGCATAGACTTCCTCGTCCGCAAATTCCGGGCCGGAATCGCCCGCGTAGCCGCCCATGCCCGCCAGCGTGCCGAATGTGCCGTCCTTGTGGTGGCGCCCGGCGCGCCCGGCGATCTGCGCCATTTCTGCCGTCGTCAGGCGGCGATGGCGCCGGCCATCGTATTTGGACAGGCCGGCGAAGGCGACATGGCTGACATCGAGATTGAGGCCCATGCCGATGGCGTCTGTCGCCACGAGGTAATCGACTTCGCCCGCCTGATACATCGCGACCTGGGCGTTGCGCGTCTGCGGGCTGAGCGCGCCCATCACGACCGCCGCGCCGCCGCGAAACCGGCGAAGCATTTCGGCCATGGCGTAGACCTGTTCGGCCGAGAACGCGACGATGGCGCTGCGTGGGGGTATGCGGCTGAGCTTCTTAGCGCCGACATGGCTCAGCGTGGAAAAACGCGGGCGGGTGACGATATCGACACCGGGCACCAGCGCGCGGACCATGGGCTCGATGGTGGCAGAGCCGAGCAGCATCGTTTCCTCACGCCCGCGCGTGTGGAGCAGGCGGTCGGTAAACACGTGGCCGCGTTCGGGATCTGCGGCTAGCTGCGCTTCATCGAGCGCCACGAAGGCGAGGTCCGGCCTGCTGGGCATAGCCTCGACCGTGCAGAGGTGCCAGCGGGCGCCGGGCGGTTCGATCCGTTCCTCGCCCGTGATCAGCGCGACATTGCTCTCGCCCTTGATCTTGCAGACGCGGTCATAGACTTCGCGGGCCAGAAGCCGCAGCGGAAAGCCGATTGCGCCCGAGGAATGCGCGCAGAGCCGTTCGATGGCGAGATGGGTCTTGCCGGTGTTGGTCGGGCCGAGCACGGCTTTGACCGACCGATCCTGTCGGTCATCACGGGCACGTGCGGGCAAGGGGCTCGCCATACCAGTGAGTGTGCCGATGCCGCCTGTGCGGTGCAAGCGGCCTTTCGGGCTTTATCCCCCTCCTGACTGAAGGAGGGGGCAGTTGAACCTCTGGCCGTCAGCCGTCGTAATCGGCGCCGAGCGAGGTGTTGCGCACCGGGGCGGCAGCCGTGATGCGCAGCGCTTCGGCAGACTGCGAAAGCGAGCCGATTTCGTCGACCTGATCGTCGTCGTCGGGCAGCACGCGCTGCAGCGACTGGATCAGGTTTTCCTTGAGCACGGTGGGGCGCACGGTAGCCTCTGCGATTTCGCGAAGCGCGACGACCGGGTTCTTGTCACGATCGCGGTCGATGGTCAGTTCCGCACCGCCAGAGATCGCGCGGGCGCGCTCTGCCGCGAGCAGCACGAGATCGAAGCGGTTGGGGATCTTGTCGACGCAATCTTCGACGGTAACGCGCGCCATAGGGCACTCCGTGTAAAACAGGATTGGATGGAAGAGTGGCGGGCTAGGGCCGACCTGCCGGAAAGTCAAGAAAATGCCGTATTGGTGACTCGCTCGGACTATTACTCGTCCCCGTAGTCATACCCCATGTGATCGGGCGCAAGATCGCTGAAGCGCGTTATCCGCGCCTCGAACTTCAGGCGCACCTTGCCGGTCGAGCCGTGGCGCTGCTTGGCCACGATCAGTTCGGCAAGGCCGAACACGCGCTCCATTTCGGCCTGCCAGGCGGCGTGGGCTTCCTGCGTTTTGGCGTCGTCGGTGCCCTGCGGCACTTTGGGTTCTTTGGCGGCGACATAGTAATCCTCGCGGAACACGAACCACACCATATCCGCGTCCTGCTCGATCGAGCCCGATTCGCGCAGGTCAGAGAGCATCGGTCGCTTGTCGTCGCGCTGTTCGACCGCGCGGCTGAGCTGCGAAAGCGCGATCACCGGGACGGCCAGTTCCTTGGCCAGCGTTTTAAGGCCGCGGCTGATTTCCGAGATTTCATTGACGCGGTTGTCGCTCGCGCGGCCCGAGCCTTGCAGCAGCTGGAGATAGTCGACCACGATCAGACCGATATCGTGGCGGCGCTTCAGGCGGCGGGCGCGGGTGCGCAGCGCGCCGATGGTGAGCGCAGGCGTATCGTCGATGAACAGGGGCAGTTCGGCCAGGCGCTGGCTGGCGAACGAGAGCTGCTGGAAATCCTCCCGGCTGATGCGGCCCATGCGCAGTGCTTCGGAACTGATGCCCGATTGTTCGGCAAGGATACGCGTGGCGAGCTGATCCGCGCTCATTTCAAGGCTGAAGAACGCAACGCCTGCACCCACCGAATCCTTGAGGCTGATCCCGTCCGCCAGATCGCGGCGCAGCCGGTCTGCGGCGTTGAACGCGATATTGGTGACGAGCGAGGTCTTGCCCATGCCCGGGCGCCCGGCAAGGATGATGAGATCGCTATCGTGAAGGCCGCCGATCTTCTCGTTGAGCGAAGTGAGGCCGGTGGTCTTGCCCGAGATATGACCGCCCGAAAGCAGCGCCTTCTCGATCATTTCCAGCGAAGCGCGGGTGGCCACGCCGAAGCTCTGCGCCTCGTTGCCGGTCTGCGCGCCTTCGGCCACGGCATAGAGCGCGGCTTCGGCCTGCTCGATCTGCTTCAAGGGCGCGACTGCTTCGCTCGTGTCCATCGCGCCCGAGACGAGATTGCGCCCGACCATGATGAGTTCGCGTAGCAGCGCCAGATCATAGATCTGTTCGGCCAGTTCACGCGGCGCTAGCAGGCCCTGCCCATCAGAGGTGAGGCGCGCCAGATAGGCCGTGCCGCCAAGCTCCTTGAGGCCCTCGTCCGCCTCGAAATAAGGCTTGAGCGTGACCGGGGTGACCACCGCCTTGCGGTCGATCAGCGCAAGGATGCGTTCGAACACCCGGCCATGCACCGCAGCGAAGAAATGCTCGGGGCGCAGCGGGGTCTGCAATTCCTCCAGAATCCGGTTGTCGATCAGCACCGCGCCGAGAAACGCGGCCTCCGCCTCCACGTTGGCAGGCAGGACGGCGGCGGGCGCGATGCCCGATTCGGGCTCACGCAAAGGGATCGGCTGGACGTTGGACATCGCGCGCTTGTGGCCGAGCGGGGGGCGTGCGGCAAGCGGCGGGCAGGGGCTGGCGCCTGTGGATAGCGGGGAGGAAGAAGCGAAAACCCGGGGGCCAGCGGCCCCCAGACCCCCACGGCATTTTTTTGAGGTTCGCACTTGGGCCTCGGCGCTTGTTGGCCTGCCTAATGCAGGGTGGCCATTGTGTCACACCTGACGAGAAGTTCCCGGGGGTTTGGGGGCCCTTGGCCCCAAGGTTTCCCCTCTTCTTGCCCTTCGCCCAGGCAAACCCCCACGCAAATGGCTTGCCGCCGCTGAATCCGTCTGCAAGACACTGGCCGCCATGGCTGACCCGCGCATTTCGCATATCGAGCTCGACGAGGCGACGATCGTGTGGCGCAATGCCGATATCGAGCAGGAACGCCGCATCGCGATCTTCGATCTGATCGAGGAAAACACCTTCCGTCCGGTGCGTGCAGCGGCAGCGGGCTTTGAAGGGCCTTATCGCCTCAGGCTTTCAGTGGATGATGGGCGGCTGGCGCTGGCGATTGCGGCGGATGATGGCTCTCCGCTGGAGACCATCGTGCTGGGGCTTGGGCGGTTCCGCCGCCCGATCCGCGATTACTTCGCGATCTGCGATTCGTATTATCAGGCGATCCGCCGGGCAACCGCGCAGGAGATCGAGACGATCGACATGGCCCGGCGCGGTGTTCACAACGAAGCGGCCGACCTGCTGCTGGAGCGGCTGGAAGGCAAGATCGAGACTGATTTTGCCACGGCGCGTCGGCTGTTCACCCTGATTTGCGTGCTGCACATCAGGGGATGAACGGGAAAGCTGGGCAAGGCCGCGTGAACAGTTCCGGTAAACTGGCACGGCGACGCGTGTGGATCATCGCGGCCGTGCTGCTTATGGTAGCGGCAGCCGGGTTCGCGTGGCTGGAATCGCGCCGCTGGGAACCTGACCGGGCGCGCTTCCCGGTGCAGGGGGCGTGGCTCGATGCGCATGACGGCGCGGCCGAATGGTCGATGCTCAAGGCGCATGGGGCCGATTTCGTCTATCTTACCGCAAGCGAAGGCGCCGAACGGCGGGATGCAGCCTTCAGCCCTGCGCTGGAAGCAGCGCGCCGGGCCGGCCTGCAGGTGGGCGCGGTGCATGTCTATGATCTGTGTGCCCCGGCAGACGCGCAGGCTGCCGTTTTCGTTACACTGGTGCCGCGCGAAGACGGGCTGCTCCCTGCGGCGGTGGCGCTTGATCTCGATTCGCGCTCGTGCCCGCAGCCGCCGGGCGAGGCCGCGATGCAGAGCGAATTGACGACGTTTCTCAACCAGATTGAAAAGCACACCGAACGCCCGGCAATCCTCATGCTCTCGCCCAGTTTCGAAGGGCATTATCATCTTGCGAGGCGCATCGATCGCAATCTTTGGGTTGCGGGGGACTTTCTGGAGCCTGGCTATGCCGGGCGGCCTTGGGTGATGTGGACCGCCACCACGCGGTTGCATCTGGCCGGGCTGGCAGGCCCGGTGCGCTGGGTGGCGGTGCACCGATGAGCGGGCTTGATGCAGCGGATGCAGCCACACTGGCTATGGCCGCACGAGAGGCGGCGCGCACGGCCTATGCCCCCTATTCGCGCTTTCACGTTGGTGCGGCCTTGCTGTTTGCCGATGGGGCTGTGGTGGCAGCGGCCAATGTCGAGAATGCGAGCTACGGTCTTTCGCTCTGCGCTGAGGCCAATGCCGTGGCCAAGGCGATGGGCGAAGGACGGCGCGGCGGGCTTCTGGCTGTGGCGATTGCGGGCGGGCGGCCAGATCGGGCAGGCAGTCCGGCGTTCGGCCCCGATCCTGTCATGCCCTGCGGGCGCTGCCGCCAGATGCTGCACGAAATTGCCGCGCTAGGCGGCACCGATCCTGCCGTGATCGGCGTGGCCGCAGGCGGTTTGACGCAGGTGGCGCTTTCGGCCCTCTTGCCCCATGCCTTCGGACCGGCCAATCTGGTCTGAACGAACGTCTTCCTTTTCCCAACATACCGGAGCGCCGCATTGGCCATTCAATCCGACAAGTGGATCCGCACGCAGGCGATGGAACATGGCATGATCGAGCCGTTCGTGGAAAGCCAGCGGCGCGAGGACTGCATCAGCTACGGCCTCTCGTCCTACGGCTATGACGCGCGGGTGGCGGACGAATTCAAGATCTTCACCAACGTCGATTCGGCAGTGGTCGATCCGAAGAACTTCGATTCGAACTCGTTCGTCGATCGCAAGACCAATGTCTGCGTGATCCCGCCCAATTCCTTCGCGCTGGCGCGGACGGTGGAATACTTCCGCGTTCCGCGCGATGTGCTGGTGATCTGCCTCGGCAAATCGACTTATGCGCGCTGCGGCATCATCGTGAACGTCACCCCGCTGGAGCCGGGCTGGGAGGGCCACGTGACGCTGGAGTTTTCCAACACCACGCCGCTGCCGGCCAAAATCTATGCCAATGAAGGGGCTTGCCAGTTCCTGTTCCTGCAAGGCAATGAGCCGTGCGAAGTGAGCTATGCCGACCGCGCGGGCAAATATATGGGCCAGCGCGGGGTGACCCTGCCGAAACTTTGAAAAAGAGCATCAAAACAGTTATATAACGGGAGAAACTGATGGCAACGAGCAAGGCTGAGAGGCCCTTCGATCTGATCGTCTATGGCGCAACCGGCTATACCGGGCGACTGGTGGCGGAATATCTGGCGCATCATTATGGCCAAGATGGCCCGCGCTGGGCGATGGCCGGGCGCAGCGCGGAAAAGCTGGCGGAAGTGCGCGATCTGGTCGGCGCGCCTGCCGATACGCCGTTGGTCGTGGCCGATTCGAATGATCCCGCCAGCCTTGCGGCGATGGCGGAGCAGACCCGTGTGGTGGTGACGACCGTCGGGCCGTATCAGCTCTATGGCGAACCGGTGCTCCGCGCCTGTGTGGCCGCCGGGACGGACTATGCCGACCTTTGCGGTGAGCCGGTGTGGATGCGCCAGATGGTCGATGCCTTGCACGATCAGGCCAAGGAAACGGGGGCGCGCGTGGCGTTTTCGTCCGGCTTCGATTCGATTCCCTTCGATTTGGGCGTGTTCATGCTGCAGCAGGAAGCCAAGTCGCGCTTTGGCGCACCAGTGCCGCGGGTGAAGTGCCGTGTGCGGGCCATGGTCGGCGGCTTCTCGGGCGGCACGGCGGCCAGCCTTGGCGCGACGCTCAAGGCGCTGGGCGCAAATCCTGCCCTGATCCCGATCATGACCAGCCCATTCGGCCTGACGCCTGGGTTTGAAGGCCCGGCGCAGCCTGCGGGTGACACGCCGTTCCATGATGACGCCACTGGCAGCTGGGCCGCGCCGTTCATCATGGCTGTGATCAACACCAAGAACGTCCACCGCACCAATTTCCTTCGCGGACACGCCTATGGCGAAGACTTCGTCTATGACGAGATGGTGCTGACCGGGCCGGGCGAGCAAGGCCAGGCCATTGCCGAACATATGGCCAAAACGCCCATGATTGGCGGCCCGAACGATCCCAAGCCGGGCGAAGGACCGAGCGCGGACGAGCGGCTCAATGGTCACTATAATGTGCTGTTCGTCGGCGAAATGCCGGACGGGCGCGAAATCCGCTATGGCGTGAAGGGCCGCTACGATCCGGGCTATGGTTCGACCAGCCGGATGCTGGCCGAGACCGGGATCGCGCTGCTTTCGTGCGAGGCGGAGGGCGCGATTGCCACACCGGGCGCGCTGCTGGGCGAAGCACTGGTCGAGCGCCTGCGCGCCCATGCCGAAATCAGCTTCGCGGTTGAGGAATAAGGCGCCCTAACGTCGCGGCGCAGCTTGTCTGAGCGCCGCGACGCAGGCCGCGCGGTCAACATCGCGCCCGTCGCCGCGCCGCGCATCGACGTAGGTCGCGACTGTGCGACCGCCGCCTTCTGCGGGATAGAGATAGGCATCAAGCACGCAGGGACTGCCGCTCCATTGCAGCTTGCGCGCATCGCCATCGCGCACATCGAGCCGGGGCGCACCGAACTGGCGAGTGAGCGCTTCGGCATCGGCGCCGATCACCCCTTCCAGCCCGGGCAGCACCTGCAGCTGCACTTTGGGCCGCTGCGTCTGGAT
>JAIXYF010000003.1 GCA_027490345.1 Novosphingobium sp. | reverse complement strand
GGTTTCGGGCTTGGCTTTGGATAGGTCGGTCATGTCATGCATCCTGCTCTGAACGGTTGTGTTTATAGTCTTGCAGTGGGCCCTGCTGGCAAGCGCCTGTAAAGCACGCTGTCCTGAGTCTGGCGGAGCGCTTCCCAGCCGGGCAGGCGCGTGGCGGGGTCCACGCGGATTACCCAAAGCAGACGCGCCGCCTGCGGAATGGCGCGCACCGTCTCGGCCAGCCCCGGCGATGCGCGGCACGGCTCAAGGAACGTGATCGTCGAAGGATCGCGGTCGAACGGGGCCAGCGCCGGGTTGTGGATCGCTATCAATTGCCCGCTGGGAAGCTGCCACTGCCCGTTGTCGAACAACTGCCGCCGCACCAGCCCATAGCCCATGATGTGCCTCCGCCGGTCGGTGTTCCAGCCCCGGCATTCATCGACATAGAGCGAGATAAGGTTGGCCCCGCGCGGCGCGGCTTCGATGGCGGTCAGCGTTTCGGCAAACTGGCGCCCGGCCATCGCCATGCTCGTGGTATTGGTCGCCAGCCGCGCCCCGCCGAACACGAGGCCGCCGATGAGCAGCCAGCGCATCAGGCGCGGATCGGCCTGCGGCCCATCTCCGGCGCTGCGCGGCCCGCTCATTAGCACGAACAGCGCCAGGATCACTGGCCCCAGCCGCATATCGGCAAAGCGCGAGCCCATGATCGTATCGGGCATCGCAAGATAGAGCGCGAGGAGCGCCAGCGCCGCGGCCATCAGCCCGGGATGCACCCGGAAGCCGCGCGTACGCAGGCCGATATAGATCACCAGCGTGATCACCCCCGCGCTCGCCGCATCCCACATCAGCCAGCGGTCTGCCATGGCCATGATCAGCCACACGATCTTGCGCGGTTCATCGTTGTTGGCCAGCAGGGCCACCGCCTCGGCGCCTTCCTTGGGCTGTAGCGCGCCGATCAGCGGCCCCAGCAGCAGCGGCGCGGTCATCAGCGCGGTCAGCCCCAGCGTCCTCAGCGCACCCTTGCCATCGCGCCACAGCGCCGCCAGCGCGGTCATCCCCGCGACAAGGCAGAACACCGCCCAGCCGACCAGATGGCACAGCCACAGCGCAAACCCGATCGGCACGAACAGCGCCGTGCGCCAGACTGGCCGCCGCTCCAGCGCGATCCACAGCGCCATGGCATGAAACGCCAGCGCGATGGACAGTGCAAAGTTGGCAAAGCCATAGAGATAGGGCAGCGAAATCGACAGCGGCAGGGCAAACAGCGCGTTCACCCCTATCCGCCCATGCGCGGCGCGCGAAAGCAGCAGCATTCCCGAGACCATCAATGGCGGGATCGAGCCCACGATCAGGCGCACCGCCGGCTCCAGCCCCATCAGCGGGGCAAGCAGCTGCACCAGAATGTCCACGCCCAGATTGGGCAGCAGCCCCCACGCAAAGGTATACCACTGGCGCAGCACAGCCGTGTGCCCGCCGTCGAGCTGCACCGCATAGCGCGCCAGGTGGCCGCCCAGATCGGTCAGCGGCAGAATCGGCGCGCAGATGGCAGGAAGAGCGGCAGCCGCGCTGAGCAGCAGGATGAGGGCCAGCTCGGCCACGGGATCGGCACGCGCCTGATCGCGCCGTGCGTTTTCCAGTACCGAGAATGGCCCCTTCCACATCCCGCCAGCCTTTACGGGCGCTTCGCCGGTCCTGTCAAAGGTGGCGGGCGCAAAGTCTGGATGAAGGACGCGGCTGAAGCAGGGCAGAACAACACCACTCTATGGCAGATCGAGGTGCATTGCGCGACATGCCCTTCAGGACAATTGTGCATATGCCGCTGCACGTGAAGACAAACCTGTGTAAGAAATGATGACGCGGTGCACGGTGCCCTGTTTGCCCGTTGCCGCTCGTCGAATTTCGTCATAATCGTTCGCGCGATCGACATCGCCTCCGATGTCGTCGTGCAAAAGCCCCAATTCGTGAAGGAGTGGCCATGAGCAATTTGAGAGGTTACCTCGGTCTGATCGCCCTTTCCGCCGCTTTGGCGGCCTGCGGCGGCAAGAAGGAAGAAGCTGCGGCCCCGGCCGCTGAAGCCCCTGCGGCAGAAGCTGCGGCCCCTGCCGCTGCCGGCGCGGATGCTGGCGCAGCCACCAAGGTTGCCGCTGACGCGACCGATACGCTGGACGGCACCAAGTTTGCCGACATGAAGGGCGATGCCGCCGCTGGCGAAAAGGTCTTCACCCAGTGCAAGACCTGCCACGTGATCGAACCGGGCGTGAACCGCATCGGGCCGTCGCTCGCTGGTATCGTTGGCCGCAAGGCCGGTGAAGTGGCTGGCTACAGCTACTCCGCCGCCAACAAGGGCAGCGGCATCACCTGGACGGCCGAGAAGCTGTACCAGTACCTCGAAAAGCCCGCCCGCGTCGTCCCCGGCACCAAGATGGCCTTCGCCGGCCTCGCCAAGGGCCAGGACCGCGCCGATGTGATCGCGTACCTGAGCAGCGCTGCCAAGTAAGCTTCGCTGCGATCTGCAGACAAGAAAGCGCCGCTCCCGGGAAGGGGGCGGCGTTTTTTTTGTTGGTCGACCCGGAAGGCTGCAGATTGAGACCGCAAGAAGCAATCTTTGCGGTTGAACCATGTGTGCTACTGATCGCGCAGCATGTTTCCCGTTGGCAGGGGGCCAGATTGCGGTTCTTGAGCTGGATTGCAGTGCTTGCGATGTTTGCGAGTTCCGCTCACGCGGAGTCGGCCCTGCAGCCCGCTGTTGTCCTTTCCCGGGCCGAGAGCGCGGCTGACTGGCAGTTATCCCACCTCACTGACCTGTCCCAGATACGCAAGGTCGCGCGCGACACGCGCGATACCCGCGGCTGGCAACAGGCCACGTTCACCGTCGCACTGACCATGCTCGCCGATCGCAGCCGCAAGCAGCGCTACCGCGGC
>JAIXYF010000052.1 GCA_027490345.1 Novosphingobium sp. | reverse complement strand
TCGGCTTCGATGTCGGCCGCACGCATATCTCGCTGTTCAATGCGGTGTGGATGCTCATCGTCGTCGTGCTGGTGATCGTGTTCGGGCGGATCATCAGCCGGATCGGGCGGCGCGCGGTGCGGGGCATGAAAGGCCTCGATCCGACCCAGCAGGCGCTGGGCGAAAAGCTCATGACCGTTATGGTCTGGAGCGCGGCGGTGCTGATCGGCATCGATGCCGTGGGGATCAACCTCACTACCTTGACCGTGTTTTCCGGCGCCTTCGGCCTCGCGGTCGGTTTTGGCCTGCAAAAGACTTTCGGCAATCTGATTGCGGGCGTGATCCTGCTGATGGACCGCTCGATCAAGCCGGGCGACGTGATCGCACTGACCGACACCAAAGGCAGCACGTTCGGTGTCGTCAGCCGGATCGGCGTGCGCGCGGTTTCGGTGACGACGCGCGACGAGCGCGAGATTCTGGTTCCGAACGAAATCCTGATGACCACGCAAGTGGAAAACTGGTCGTATTCCTCACGGCTGGTGGGGATCACCATCCCCATCGGGATTGCCTATGAAAGCGACCTTGAGCTGGCGGAAAAGCTGCTGCTGGAAGCTGCGCTGACCGTGCCGCGCGTGCTCAAGCACCCGGAGCCTTCGATCCTGCTCGATGCCTTCGGGCCGAGCGCGATCCAGCTGCTCATCTACATCTCGATCCAAGATCCGGAAAACGGCGTGGGCAACGTGCGGTCCGATGTGCTGAAGGCAGCATGGCACGCGCTGAAAGGCAGCGGGGTGAGCATTCCCATGCCGCAGCAAGACGTGGCGCTGAGGGATTCGGACGGGCTGCGGCGGCTGACCGAGGCGCTGGCGCAACATGGGGCGCAGCACGAGAGCGGTGAAGCAAGCTAGGCGCGCTACCCCGCAGCGCCCCTTGCCGGACGGTATACGCGATATTCGATCCCGAGGTCCGGCAGTACGCGGCCCTCCCCGACGAAGAACGTCGTGTTGACCCAGCCATAGCGCGGGTCGCCGGTCTCGATCCTCGGGTTGGTGAAGAAGTATTGATCGGCGAACTCGGTCCCGGCCCCGGTTTCGATGGCGCCCATCACGGCGGCATTCATTTCGAGCAGGCCGAAATACTGCACATAGAGAAACGCCCCGTCGTGGGTTTCGACCTGGGCGCGAACGTCCACCCGCAGGAAGCCATCGGGGCCGATCAAGGCCCACTCCCCGCCCCCGCGGATCGTGCCGCTCAGGCGCTCGCCAACCACTTCGCCGCCGTCCAGCTCATAGTACATGCGCGTGCCGATCGGACCTGCGCCAATCGGGAGCGGCGGCTTCAGACCGGCTCTGAACGTAAACTCGTGCACCAGTTCCATGCGGCTTCTCCCCCTGTTTTCTGTCCGATTACACTATCACGGGTTCCCGCAGCGAACAGCGCAAAACATCGGCGCGGGCAGGCTTCACTGCGATGCCCCACCGCGCTCCGCTGCCGCGCGCTAAAGTTCACCTAGCCGCCCCCCTAGGTTTCCTCGCTGGCGATTGCAGGGGCGCAGGGCCATCTGCCGCTCATGAGCAATGCGCCTGAAAGAATCGGCACCGTCTATCTTGTCGGCGCAGGCCCGGGTGATCCGGACCTGCTGACCCTACGCGCCGCCCGGCTGCTTTCGGCAGCAGAGTTGGTCGTGCATGACGGGCTGGTCGATCCCGCGATCATGGCCATGATCCCGGCGGGCGCGCGGCTTGTTTCCGTGGCCAAGCAACGCGCGCGGCACACCATGCAGCAGGACGAGATCAACGCGCTGCTGGTGCGCGAGGCGCTTAGCGGAAGCGATGTCATCCGGCTCAAGGGCGGCGATCCGTTCGTATTCGGGCGCGGCGGTGAAGAGGCTGAGGCCTGCTATGCCGCCGGGGTGCCGGTTCAGGTCGTGCCGGGCGTCAGCGCGGCGATGGGTGCGGCGGCGGCGGCGCAAATCCCGCTGACGCACCGCGAGAACGCCTCGATCGTCAGCTTCGTGGCCGGGCAATGCAAGGGGCTGGCCGATCAGAATTGGGCGGGTCTTGCCGGCGTTGGCCGCACGCTGGTGATCTACATGGGCGTCGCCACGAGCGATGCGATTGCCGAGAAGCTGATGGCCGATGGCCTCGCGCCCGACATGCCGGTGGCGATTATCGAGAACGCGGCGCGGCCGACCATGCGCGTGCTGCGCGGGGCGCTGGCGGGGCTTGGCGCGCTGGTCGAGGCCGAACGGGTGAAGAGCCCTGCCCTCATCGTGATCGGCGAAGTGACCGCGCGTGAAAGACACATGGAACTTGCAAGAATAGCGGAGAACGCTGCGTGAGGATTTTGACGGGAAATGATCTGGGCAGCGGCCATGTGGTATGGTGGGACGGCCAGAGCTGGTCGCGCTATGTGAACGATGCGGTCGATGTCGGTGATGCCGCTGACGGCATTCTTGCCGCCGAGGAAGCGGCACGGCGTGTCAACGCGAGCTATGCAATTGCTGCGACCAAGGCGGCGGACGGGACGGTGACACCGGACCACATCAAGGACCAGATCCGCGCGCGCGGCCCCTCGGTCCGTCCCGATCTTGCGCTTGAACCTTCCGATCCGCTGAGCGGCAACTGGGTGATCTGAACATGTACCAGTATGACGAATACGATCAGGCAATGGTCGATGCGCGCGTGGAGGAATTCCGCGGGCAAGTGGCGCGGCGCATGGCCGGCGAGATCACCGAGGACCAGTTCAAGCCGCTGCGGCTGAAGAATGGGCTCTATCTCCAGCTCCACGCCTACATGCTGCGCGTCGCCATTCCCTATG
>JAIXYF010000318.1 GCA_027490345.1 Novosphingobium sp. | reverse complement strand
GCATAGCCGATGGCGACCATGTTGCCGGTTTTCGGATCGACCTTGGGGTGCGCAGTGAAGGTCTGCCCGGTCATCTTCCCGCCGAACTTCTCATAGCCATGAGTTTCCATGGTAGCCGGGTCCATCACGAGGCCGGGGCTGTCTTCCTTCAAGGCCCAAAGCTTCCCGCCAAATACGAAAGCGTTGGTGTTGGCCGTGCCGCGGAGCTCGCCTTTCACGGCCTCGTCGTCGGTCAGCGGATTGCGGTAGGCCCCGAACAGGCCCTTTCCCGCCGCGTGTTCCAGCTTCCACTTGTCCGTCTTCGCCCAGCGCTGACAAAAATCGACCTGACCATCGTGGATATGAAAGCGCGTGATCATGCCATCGCCATTGAACGCGATATCATCGCCCAGCCGGGGGGGAAATTGCGGGTCGGGCTGGACGCGGAAGAACGCGCCGTTTAGCTCTGGCGGGATCGTGCCTTCGTGCGCGAGGTCTGCAATGTCGGCCTCGATCCGCGAAGGGGTGTTGAACCCGGTGAAGCTCGGACTGTTGGGGAAATGGGCCATCGCTTGTCCTCTCGGGCTTTTTCGCTTGGGGCATGATTGTAAGTGTTGCTAACGAATAGGCAAGGCGCAGTGTAGTCCAAATTTGGGGGCCAGATGTGAGGATGGGGCGTTGATCAAGGACAAGTTCGCCGATGCGGTGACAGTGCTGCCGCCGCCGAATGCTGAGGCTTCTGGCGAGGCCGATCTCGGCGCGATCAAGGACATTCTGGGCTTTCACATCCGCCTCGCCCACGGGGCATGCCTGCGCCACTTCACCGAAACGTTCACCGATCTCGATCTCACGCAGAAGCAGGTATCGGTGCTGTGGCTGGTGGATGATCATCCCGGCATCGCGCAAACCGATCTGGCGCAGCGCCTGCGGATGGACCGCGCCACCACGATGGCGATCATCAACCGCCTGCAGGCCAAGCATTTCCTGCGGCGCGACCGGTCTGACAAGGATGGCCGCAAGCAGGCACTGTTTCTGGAAGAGCCGGGCAAGGCCATGCTGACGCGCGCCAAGACCGCGATTGGCGAACATGAGGCCTGGGTGAAGAGCCGCTTCAGCGACAAGGAAGTGCGCCAGTTGATCGAACTGCTTTCGCGGATTCATGAGTGAGGCTGCAGCCACCCACTGCCCGTCAAACCGGACTGGATGCGGGGTGATGAAGAAAAGAAGAATTGAATTGGACAGCGATGTCCCTGGGAGAATGAAATGATCAATGACCCGCGCGAGATCATTCGCGAGACGACAATGAGCGCGGCGCAATGGATTGCCGTTGTGCTGATGATCGCGCTCAACGCGCTCGACGGGTTCGATGTGCTCTCCAGCGCGTTTGCGGCGCCGGGCATCGCCAAGGAATGGGGCATCGCGCGCGATGCGCTGGGCGTGGTGCTGGCGATGGAGCTGGTCGGCATGGGCGTCGGCTCGATCCTGCTGGGCGGTGCGGCAGACCGGTTTGGCCGCCGCCCGACGATGCTGGGCTGCCTTGCGGTGATGGCAAGCGGCATGTGGCTCGCCACCACGGCGCAGAACCCGCAGATGCTGGGTTTGTGGCGTTTCATCACTGGCCTCGGCATCGGCGGAATGCTGGCGGCAATCAATGCCGTCACGGCAGAACTTTCCAGTGCGAAGGGCCGCAGTCTGGCGATGTCGCTGATGGTGATCGGCTATCCCATCGGCGCGACCATCGGCGGAATCATCGCGGCCATGCTGCTCAAGACCGGCGATTGGCGCGTGGTGTTCGAATTCGGCGCGATTGCCACCGTGGTGTTCATCCCGCTGATCTGGTTTTTCGTGCCCGAAACCCCGGCCTATCTGCTGGCGCGGCGACCGGAAGGGGCGCTGGGGCGGATCAATGCTTCCATGGCCAAGTTGCGCCTGCCCGCCATTGATGCGCTGCCGCCGGTGGATGCGCGCGATAGCGCAGGAGGAGGAGGGGCCAGCGTGCTCGATATCCTGAAGCCTGGCCTCATCGGCACGACAATGGTCCTCACGCTTGGCTATTCGCTCCACGCGATCACGTTCTACTATATCCTCAAATGGTCGCCCAAGATCGTCGCGGACTTCGGCTTTGCCGCGCCGCAAGCAGCCAGCGTGCTGGTGTGGGCCAATATCGGCGGGGCCAGCGGAGGGGCCTTGTTCGGCTTCCTGATGCACCGCTTCGGCATCAAGTGGCCCACCATCGTCATGCTGCTGCTGGGCGCTGCGGCGGTCGTCGTGTTCGGGCTTGGCGATAGCGATACCTCGCTGGTCGGCTGGCGCTTTGCCGTGTTCTGCACCGGCTTTGCCACCAATGCCGCCATCGTCGGCTTCTACAGCGCCTTTGCCTATGGCTTTCCCGCGCATGTGCGCGCTACCGGCACCGGCTTTGCGATTGGCGCGGGGCGCATCGGCTCAGCCGGATCGCCCATTCTGGCGGGCGCGCTGTTCACCGCGGGCGGGATGAGTCTGTTCACCGTTTCGGCGATCATGGCATGCGGTTCGGTCATGGCCGCAGCGCTAATGCTCATGCTCGCCCTTAAAGAGGCTGATTGAGCCGCGAACCGATTGAACCCAAGCGCGGCTTTGCCTATCGGCAGGGCAGCCATTTTCCCCGGGGGAGGATTACCCATGAAGACCCGCGCCGCTGTTGCGTTTGAAGCCAAGAAGCCGCTCGAAATCGTCGAGCTTGATCTGGAAGGCCCCAAGGCCGGCGAAGTTCTGGTCGAAATCATGGCCACCGGCATCTGCCACACCGATGCCTACACGCTCGACGGGTTTGATAGCGAAGGCATCTTCCCCTCGGTGCTCGGCCACGAAGGTGCCGGCATCGTGCGCGAAGTGGGCGCAGGCGTCACTTCTGTGAAGCCGTGCGATCACGTGATCCCGCTCTACACGCCCGAATGCCGCCAGTGCAAAAGCTGCCTCTCGGGCAAGACCAACCTCTGCACCGCGATCCGCGCCACGCAGGGCAAAGGCCTGATGCCGGACGGCACGACGCGCTTCTCCTACAAGGGTAGCCCCGTGTTCCACTACATGGGCTGCTCCACCTTCTCGAACTTCACCGTTCTGCCCGAAATCGCGCTCGCCAAGATCCGTGAAGACGCTCCGTTCCAGTCAAGCTGCTACATCGGCTGCGGCGTGACCACGGGCGTCGGCGCGGTGATCAACACCGCCAAGGTTCAGGTGGGTGACAATGTCGTGGTCTTCGGCCTCGGCGGCATCGGCCTCAACGTGATCCAGGGCGCGCGTCTTGCTGGCGCGAACAAGATCGTCGGCGTTGATATCAACCCCGACCGCGAGGAGTGGGGCCGTCGCTTCGGCATGACGGACTTCCTCAACACCAAGGGCATGAGCCGCGAGGACACTGTGGCGGCCATCGTCGCGCTGACCGACGGCGGCGCGGACTATACGTTTGATGCCACCGGCAACACCGAAGTGATGCGCACCGCGCTCGAAGCCTGACACCGCGGCTGGGGCACTTCGATCATCATCGGTGTGGCCGAAGCGGGCAAGGAAATCGCCACGCGTCCGTTCCAGCTGGTGACGGGCCGCAACTGGCGCGGCACCGCGTTCGGCGGCGCCAAGGGCCGCACCGACGTGCCCAAGATCGTCGACATGTACATGCAAGGCAAGATCGAGATCGATCCCATGATCACCCACGTCATGGGCCTTGAAGAAATCAACACAGCGTTCGATCTGATGCACGCGGGCAAGTCGATCCGCTCGGTCGTCGTGTTCTAAGCCAAGGAAGCCAAACCATGTTTACCCATACCGTTCTCGGCACCAATGACATTGAAAAGTCGCGCGCGTTCTACACTGCCGTCATGGGCGCGCTCGGGCATCAGGCCGTGCCGCTGCCGCATGGCACGCTGTTTCCCTCTGCCGCTGGCGCGCTGATGGTGACCAAGCCGCTCAATGGCGAGCCGCACACCTGGTCCAACGGCTTCACGCAGGGTTTTGTCGCCAAGACGTTTGCCGAAGTGGATGCCTTCCACGCGGCTGGTCTCGCCAATGGCGGCACTTGCGAAGGCGCGCCGGGCGTGCGTGAAAACGCGCCGGGCAAGCAATACGGCGCTTACCTGCGCGATACCGATGGCAACAAGATCTGCGCCTTTGCGCCGAACCCCAACGCCTGATCCAGCGCTAACAGTATCCGCCCGCGAGGACTGCCGATCAGGCGGCCCTCGCGGGCGGTTTCGTTTTCAGGCCAGCCGCAGCAGCATGGTTCCTCCAGCAATGACGCAGGCGGCCATTACCCGCGCGCGGCTTACCCGTTCGCGCAGGATCACTGCCGAAATCACGGTGGCAAACAGGATCGAGGTTTCCCGCAGCGCGGCGACCATCGCGATGGGCGCCATGGTCATCGCCCAGAGCGCGATGGTGTAGGACACGATCGTGCTGGCCCCGCCAATCAGCCCGATATGCCAGCCCTGCCGGGCATAGCGGACCAGTGCCGCGCCGCGTGCCGAAATAGCCCAGATCACCATGACGATGCCAGTCAGCAGCGAAAGCCAAAGTGTGTAAGCGGCAGGCGTGCCTGAGGCGCGCGCGCCCATGGCGTCGGTCAGCGTATAGGCCGCGATGATCGCCGCATTGGCGAGGGTCATGGCAAGGCCCGCCGGGCTTAGCGCGCCGCGCGCACCGAGGGCCATCGCCAGAATGCCAAGGCAGATCGTGGCAATGCCGATCCAGCCGATGCCGGGCAGCACTTCGCCCAGCCACAGCGTGCTGACGAGCGCGACCGTGAGCGGCGCGCTGCCGCGCATCAGCGGATAGGCAAGGCTCATGTCGACCGTGTGGTAGATCCGCACCAGTAGCACGAGGTAGCCCACTTGCATCGAGGCAGAGACCGCCAGCCAGGGCCAGCTCGCCCGCGCCGGTGCGGGCAGGAAGGGCAAGGCTACGACCGCAATCAACGCCGCGCCGCCCATCACCAGCGTGGTGGAAAGGAGCGTATCGCTGCTGCCTTTGAGGAAGGCGTTCCAGCTCGCGTGCAAGGTCGCGGCAAGCAGGATGAGGCCAAAGACCGGCAGGCTGATCATGATGGGGCAACCTCTTCCGGCCGAAAATGGGCGCTAGTGGGCACTTGCGTCTCCAGAAGCTCGTTATGGCGTGAGCACGGCAACCCCAAGCCTTTGCGCTGCTGCAATAAGTTCCCTGTCACCGGTCGCCAGCGGCAGTCCGCGCCGGATAGCCAGCTCAAGATAGGCCGCATCGTAAGGCGTAAGTCCCTGCTCGCGCGATAGTGATCGGGTGGCGTGCCACGCATGAGCATCTGTCTCCCGGTCAATTTCAATCGGCAAGCTCTCAAGCTGTTCCAGCAAGGCATCGGCCAGAGTGTCCGTGCATCTCCCCCGGCGCTCGGCTGTGCGCAGCAGGCTGGCTATTTCCAGCCGCCATAATGAGGGGACTACCGCGCCTGCATCCGCAACGTTTCGGAAGACCTTCAAGGCGGCCTCGGTCCGTTCGTCCGCGAACAGCCATGCCGCTGTCATCGACGCATCAACCACGATGCTCAACTAGCGGCGTCCTTCATCGATCAGTTCGCGGATCGACAAACCACCTAGGGTCATATCCTTGGATAACTCAAGGATTTCAGCCATCGCGGCTTCGGCCTTGCGCCGCGCCTCCGCCTTGGCTTGATCACGCCGGATCACGATGGTGCCATCAACGGCCTCGATCTCCACCGTCTCACCGTCAGTCAGGCCTGCGGCGGATGCGACATCCAAGGGCACTCTGACAGCAAGGCTCTTGCCCCACTTTCCGACAATGACTTGCGACATAGTGTTATCTCCAACTTGGGATATCCTGGCATATCCCAAGTTGGATGGCAATCACCCTAGCCAAAATCACATCGCCGAAATGCCGCCGTCCAGCTTCAGCTCCGCCCCAGTCATGAACCGGCTCTCGTTGCTGGCGAGGTAGAGCACGCCTTGCGCGATATCGATGGGTTCGCCCACGCGGCCCAGCGGGATCTGGCGGGCCAGCTTGCCCATGACCACATCCTTTTCGATCCCGGCGTTCTTGCTGATGCCATCAAGGATCGGCGTATCGACGAAAGTCGGGTGGACCGAATTGCAGCGGATATCCCACCCCTTCTTGGCGCAGTAGAGCGCGACGGACTTGGTCAGCATCCACACCGCCGCCTTGCTGGCGTTGTAGCCGGGCATGGTGTGCGAGGCGATGAGGCCTGCGATTGAGCTGATGTTGACAATCGAGGCGGGCTGGTTGTCCTTCATGAGTGGCAGCGCCTTCTGGCAGCCGAGAAACACCGAATCGACATTGATCGCAAAGCCGCGGTGCCATTCCTCCAGCGTGCAAGTCTCGATATCGCCGCGCACGCCCACGCCTGCGTTGTTGACCAGCACGGACAGGCCGCCGAGCTTTTCCGCCGCCATCGCGATAGCCGCATCCCAATCGTCTGCGCTCGTCACATCGTGGCGCATGGCAAAGGCAGCGCCCGCACCCAGTTCGGCGTTGATCGCCTCGGCCTGCGCGGCGGCGGCATCGCCTTGAATGTCGGTCAGCAGCACTTTTGCGCCCTCACGCGCCAGCAGGTGCGCGTGCGCTGCGCCCAGCCCTTGTGCTGCGCCCGTCACCAGTGCCAGCTTGCCCGAAACGCGGCCTCCCGAACCCTTGCCCATCAGCCCCAATCCTCTTGTCTTTGTTTATAGCCAAGCGGGGCTTAGCAACATCAGCATCCGCGTGTCGATGCCATAGCCTTCGGCGCGCTTTTCCGCGATGAACTCGGCGATCCTTGCGCGCGGCACGTGGAGCACGGTGATCCCTTCGCCTTCCACCCCGCCGCCGGGGCCGACGCGGACCAGATCATGCGCGCGAAACAGCGTGAAAGCCTCGCTCACCATGCCCGGGCTGGAATAGTATTCACCCAGATCGTCCATGCGGCCCGCGCGGTAGCCGGTCTCTTCCTCCAGCTCGCGGATCGCAGCCGTGGCGGCATCTTCGTTCTCACCGCCATCATCGTCGCCGATGAGGCCTGCGGGAAGCTCGATGCAGGCGCGGCCCAGCGGGATGCGAAACTGCTCGACCAGCACGACTTCATCTGCCGGCGTGATCGCCAGGATCACCGCCGCTTTGATCCCGCGCGCGCGGGAGACGTATTCCCAGCGGCCCCGCGTTTTCGCGGCGATGAAGCGGCCCTGCCACTGAATGATTTCAGGCTCGTCGCGAAATTCGTCTTCAAGGCTCATACTTCGATCACCCGGTCTGGCAGTTCGTTGTGGTCGTCTGCGGCGCGCGGCAGATGCTCGGCCAACACCGCGCCGACCTTGGCGATGGCGGCCACCATGCCTTCACCCACGCGGCCCTCACGCAAGGGGCCGAGCAACGCCAGCATGGCATCGCCCCACACTTCGGGGGTGACTTTGCTGGCGATGGCTTCATCGGCGATGATTTCGGCGCGGTGTTCGGCCAGCGAAAGGTAAATGAGGATGCCGGTTCGCCCGGTCGTGCGCCCTTCTGCGCCGATCCGAAAGCACGTGAGCGCGCGGGCATGGACGCGTGCGGCCTTGATCGGCGCGGGCGTGAGCAGGAGACGCAGGGGCCGCCACGCCATCAGCAGCAGCATTGCCAGGAACCCCAGCACCGCGACGGTGAGCGCGATCCCCAGCACCGCGCGCGGCGTCCATTCATGCGCCCACAAGCCCAGCGCCCGCTCGATCAGACCAAGCGTGAAATCAGGCGCCAGTTCCAGTAAAGCCAGCGCGAGGAAGGCGGTGGTGGCGGACCACGCCAGCGTGATATCGCGGTAGCTGTCCGATTGCGGGGTCACGATCGTGACGATCTCGCCCGCGCTGGCGGCTTCGGCGGCCGAGACGGCCTCGGCAATGCGCTTGCGGTTTTCGCTGGTCAGCATCTTACCAACTCCCTGACGAACCGCCGCCGCCGAAGCTGCCGCCGCCGCCTGAAAAACCGCCGCCGCCGCCCCAATCGCTTCCGCCGCCCCAATCGGAGCCACCGCCGCCCCAGCCGCCGGAGGGGAAGATCATCACGCCGGGTGCACCATAGCGCCGCCCGCCGCCGCGCATCGCCCTGATGAAAGGGAGGACAAAGAAAAAGAAGAAGATGACGAGGAAGATGACCGTGCCCGCATCGAAGCGCGGGGCCTTGTCCTTGCTCGCGGCCGCAGCGGTTACCTTGCGGGCCTCATCCTCGGGCAATTGCAACTGCGCGATGATCTGATCGGTCGCCGCCGCGATGCCGCCGGGATAATCGTTTGCCTTGAAACGTGGCACCACTTCCCGGCTGATGATCACGCTGGAAAGCGCATCGGTGATGATGCCTTCCAGGCCATAGCCGACCTCGATCCGCACCTTGCGCTCGTTGGGCGCCACCAGCAGCAGCACGCCGTCGTTGCGCTGCTTGTCGCCGATGCCCCACGCGCGGCCGAGCCGGTAGCCATAGTCCTCCATCTCGTAACCTTCGAGGCTGGGGACCGTGGCGATCACCATCTGGCGCTGCGACTGGGTCTGCAGTGCGGCCAGCTTGGCATCGAGCGCGCCGACCTGTTCGGGCGAGAGCAGGTGCGCTTCATCGACCACGCGGCCGCTGAGCTTGGGGAATGTCTGCGCCGCTGCTGGCCCCGCAAAAAGGACCAGCAGCGCCAGCAAGGCGAGCACAAGGCGTTTCATGAGCGGCGCTCCGCCGCCCCGGCTCAGTTCGCGGCCGCCTTGCCCGCTGCGCCTGCGGCGTTGTCATTGGCCGCGGCCGGTGCATCGAAGCTCACCGTCGGCGCGGTATCGGCGCCCGGCGTGGTGGCGGCAAACGGTACCATCGGCTTGGCACCGTAAACGACCTTGGCGGCGATGATCGCAGGGAAGGTGCGGATCGTGGTGTTATACTGCTGCACGGCCTCGTTGTAATCGCGCCGCGCCACCGCGATGCGGTTTTCGGTGCCTTCCAGCTGGCTCTGCAGCGCGAGGAAGTTCTCGTTTGATTTGAGATCGGGATAGGCCTCGACCGAGGCCAGCAGGCGGCCAAGACCCTGCGAAAGCTGCCCCTGCGCGGCCTGATACTGCGCCACCTTGTCAGGATCGGTCAGGTCGGCGGCGGACACCTGAATCGAGGTCGCCTTGGCGCGGGCTTCGGTGACCTTCACGAGCGTGTCCTGCTCCTGCTTGGCATAGCCCTTCACCGTGGCGACAAGGTTCGGCACCAGATCGGACCGCCGCTGATACTGGTTTTGCACATCGGCCCACTTGGCCTTGGCGGCTTCCTCGGCGGTGGGGATCGCGTTGACTCCGCAGCCGGCAAGGCCTGCAGCGGCCATGGCAACGAAAGCGAAACGGGAAAGGCGGGCAAGCAGCGCAGCGGCCATCGGTGTGTGTTCCCTCAAGAGTTCCGGCGCAGGCGCGGCGGATTGGCTCGGAGGTGAATGTAGCGGGTCCCGTTGGCGGTTCAAGGGCTTGGCCCGGATCGGTCCAGCCCCCCCTTGTTGCAATGGATTGCGGCTGGCAGGAAGCGCGTGGGTGAATATGCCTAATCAGGAGATAAGACATGGGCATGATGGGAGAATTCCGGGATTTCGTGGCGCGCGGCAATGTGCTCGATCTGGCGGTGGGTGTGATCATCGGCGCCGCCTTCGGCAAGGTGGTGACGTCGCTGACCGAAGATCTGATCATGCCAGTGATCGGCTTCCTGACCGGCGGGGTGGATTTTTCGAGCAAGTTCATCGTGCTGGGCGCGATTCCCGAAAGCTACACCGGTTCGCTGACCGATTATGCCGCGCTGAAGAAGGCGGGCGTGGCGATGCTGGGCTAT